>NZ_DBHIHF010000005.1:0-109495 GCF_057248925.1 Stomatobaculum sp. | reverse complement strand
ACAGTTCGCCGGAGGAATTATTTCAGACTGTCCTACTTGATCTTGCAATCTAGAGGATTATGGAAAAATACAGCCTGTATTGCCCGATTCGCAGAGCGAATCCTTATCGGAGACTTGTAAAGGCCACTCACACGAGTCATATAGCGCCAAATCTGATTAACCGGGAATTCACTGCTAAGGGACCACGCATGGTGCTGCTGACAGACGTAAGCTACATACCGTACAATGGCACGTTCTGTTATCTATCAACGATACTGGATGCTTACACAAGACAGGTACTGGCCTATAAGCTCAGCGAGTCTTTGGAAGTGGATTTTGTCCTTCAGACCATTGTACATATGGTCGATAAACATGGGATATCTCTTCAGGCAGAGACCATAGTTCATTCTGATCAGGGGTTTCACTACACCAGCTTGAAGTTTATACAGATCCTAAAGGATTCCGATCTACGGCAGTCGATGTCCCGTCGAGGAAACTGCTGGGATAATGCTCCCCAGGAAAGCTTCTTCGGGCACATGAAGGATGAAATCGACCTTTATGGCTACACTCACTTTTCACAGGTCAAACGAATCATAGATGACTGGATGGACTACTACAACACAGAACGTTATCAGTAGCAGCTTGCAAAGCTGGCTCCGGACGAATACTACAGGTACATCACAACCGGGGTATATCCACTGTCAATCAAAGAACCTAGACCGGCTGAGTAATCGGCCGGTTCCAAGAAGAACAGCCTGACAAAAATCTAATGGTTTCTAATGTGCTCTGTGTCCTTGACAAGGGGTACACTTTACTTCAGGCGTCCACGGATGCTGCTTTCCATGCTTTAGGACCTGGGAGCCATTTGCCTTTTCGGCACGAGCCCATCGACGAATCATGGCGTGAAAGTTACCCGGATCGTTATAACCCTCTGGTGTCTCTGGCTATTTCCCCTGTCGATACAGGTCGACACACATCTTCTTGAATTCATAATCATAGCGCATGATAAAACCCTCCTTACTGTGACACTTTCGTGTCCAGTAAAGAGGGTACATATCAGGCAGGCGTCGGAACCGCTTTTTGCAAGCCGTACGGAGAAGAAAAGCCGGACTCAGTCGAGGAAATCCGGATCCAGAATGACAATCTCCTTGCCGTCCATTGCGATGATACCTTCTTCCTGCATGCGAGACAGCTCTCTGGAGAGAGCGCTGCGGTCCGCGTAGAGAAAGCTCGCGAGCTCGGTTTTCGAGAGCGGGAGTTTCCGGATGCCGTTTTTCTGCTTGGGCAGGGTAGTGAAGTAGAGCTTTAATTTGTCGCGCAGTTTTTTTTGCCCGAGAATGCGAATTTTCTGTGTGAGCAGAAAAGAGCGTCTGGCGAAATAGCCGAGCAGGTTTGCGGCGAGCTGCGTCTCCGCGGCGCTCTGGCGCGCGGCATTCTGCAAGAGGCGTGAGAAGTCCAGAAAGAGCAGGGTACAGTCGGAGACTGCGCGGAGATGAATGGGGCTGTCAGTGACCTTGGCGCAGAGCATCATGGCACCGAAGACATTGCCGGGTTCAATCCGGGTCACACTGACCAGGGAGGCATTTTCATCGTAAAAGGAAACTTCGAGAACGCCCGAGAGCACCAGTCCGGCGCGTTTGCCGGAATCCCCGATTTGAATCACTGTCTCGTTCTTCGGGAAGAAGTCTTCTTTGGCGGAGAGTGCAGCGAGCAGATTTTCATAGTCGCTCTCTGCGATGCCGGCAAAGAGCGGGCAGGTTCTCATGACGGGAAAGGCTTTTTTCATAGCTCAGGCTCCTTTGACTGCCTGCAGTAACAGAAGAAGAAGGACGGCGAGCAGATTGTTGACGAAGTGAAGAGCAATCGGAAAAATTATATTTTTTCGCGTCTCATAGAGCCGGCAGAGGAAAAAGGCGAGCGGCAGATAGATGAGTGTGGCAAGCATATCCCGCAGCTTGCCGCTTGTCAGGGCCGCCGCACCGTGGAGCAGTGAGAAGGTGACCATTGAGACAAAGTAGGCGAGCAGACGGCTCTTCGCATAGAGGCGGTTAAAAATGATATTCCGGAAAACCAGTTCCTCGACGACCGGAGCGAATACGACGGCGAGCAAAATCAGAAGCCAGAGATAACCGCCGGCCGCCAGACCGCCGAGCACATTCTGATTCTGGTTGCTGATGTGGAAATGCCGCAGCAGGAGATTAATCAGAATATTGCAGAGATAGATGATGAGCAGCGCGAGAAACACCACGCGGCAGTTCTTGCCGAAATGCGCGCGGAATTTTTCATAGTCTTCGCGGAGCACTTTCCTTTTCTGCCAAAAGAAAATCAGAAAGGTGAGCAGTGTACCTGCGCCGTAAGCGCCGTAGTAAACCGCGCCGTTTCGAAAGAGCGGGATGTGTGCGGCGGCAAAGGCGAGCAGGAGTGAGAGAACCAGGGTGTAGAAGACAAAATAGGTGATGAGCAGAAGCACATCACTTTTCCGGGAATTTTGAATTTTCATAGTACCTCCGAGCAAATAGTTTGGTAAAACTATACTGGAAACGGCGAGAAAAGACAAGAGCGCCGGGAGGAGGGCAAATGAATGAGCGCAGCGAAATCTCCTTGCGAAAGAGCAGAGTATCTGCGATAATAGTTGACGAAAGGAGGAGACTTATGGAGAGAAAGTTTTCGCTTTCAGAGGATCACGCGCCGAAGGCAGGACTCACGATTTCCACGCGAGAAACGGAGAGCGGCAGCGTCGGTGTGACGTATTTTTCGCTCGGCGGCAACACAGATATCAGCGCGGAGCGCTATCCGGAGGACGTACTCTATCTCGGTAATTTCGGGAGCGGCGAGTTCCGGCTTCGCAACGCGGTGGAGGACAAGGAGAAGTGCCGGACGCTTACAGCGGGGACTGCGATGCTGGTCAGAAAAAATACGCTCTGCGGTGTGCGAACGGAAGAGGGATTCATTTATACGGAAGTGATTCCGGGAAAGGATATTACAATGAACGAACGGGTTAAGGCAGGTGAGGTATTTCGGCTCGGCGATTTGCTTTCCTATGAGAAGGGGAGCGTCGTCAATATGGATGTTGCATCCAATCCGAACATGAAGTTTGTAGTCATGGCGTTTGATGCGGGCACAGGGCTCTCGGAGCACAGCGCGCCCGGAGATGCGCTGATTTTTGCGCTGGAGGGCGAAGGCGAGATTGTCTATGAGGGCACGCCGCACAGCCTGAAAGCGGGTGACCAGTTCCGCATGGCAAAGGGCGGACGGCACAGCGTCAAGGCCAACGGGCAGTTCAAGATGGCGCTGCTGCTCACGCTGGCGTGAGCACGATGAAAGGCAACAAGAGGCGGAACTCTTTCGAGGGTTCCGCCTCTTGACTTTTGTGCGCCGATTCTTTTAGTATAACAATAAAGAACATAAGTAAACTGGGGGAAGTGTGAGTCGCGAGAAGGAATTTCTGGAGTATGTTTTGTCGAGTATGCTTGCCATGATAGGACAGTCGATTTATATTCTGGCAGACACCTATTTTGTCGCCAAGGGACTTGGCGCCAACGGCCTTGCCGCGCTCAATCTGGCCATACCGATTTATAATTTTATCAACGGCGTCGGCCTGATGATCGGCATCGGCGGCGCGGCGCGCTTCATTATATCCCGCACGGTCGGAGACGCCGAGCGCTCCAGGCGGATTTATACGACAGCTGCAATTTCCGGTGTGCTGGCCGGACTCTGTTTTTCTCTGCTCGGCCTTTTCTTTGTAGATCCTCTGACCGTGCTTCTCGGCGCGAAGGCAGAAACCTACGAGATGACAAAGATTTATCTCCGCATGGTGCTGCTCTTTGCCCCGGCGTTTATCTCGAATTCGATTTTTTCGGCTTTTGTCAAGAACGACGGAGGCCCCAAACTTGCAATGCTCGGCATGATTGCGGGCAGTGTCTTTAATACGATTTTTGACTATATTTTTATTTTCCCGATGGGACTCGGTATTTTCGGCGCGGTGCTCGCGACGGTCTTTTCGCCTGTCATGGGTATTCTGGTGCTCTCGTTGCATCTGATCCGGAAAAAGAGTAGTTTCTATCCGGTCAAGCGGGGCTATCGTTTCGAAGAACTGCGGCGCATGCTTTCACTCGGCGTTTCCTCGCTGATCAGTGAGATTACGACCGGCATCGTGATGATTGTCTTCAATAGTATCATTCTGCGCCTCGCGGGCAATGCCGGGGTTGCGGCCTACGGCGTTCTGGCAAATATCATCCTCGTCGTGATTGCGGTTTACAACGGCATTGCACAGGGATCCCAACCGCTATTCGGGCGCTTTTTCGCGTCGCACGACACTGAAAAGCTGCATCTCACCTATCGCGACGCCTTGATCGCGGTCGGACTTGCCTCGGCTGTTTTCTATGGCGCGACGATGGGCTTCCCCGCACAGATTACGGCGCTCTTTAATCACGAGAACAATGCGGAGATGCAGCGGCTCGCCGTGGAGGGCTTCCGCCTTTACTTTACGAGTTGTGTGTTTCTCGGGTTTAACTTATTGACCATTATGTACTTCGTGTCGACGGCGCGGGACAAGCAGGCACAGGTTTTGTCACTGCTCCGCGGAGTTGTCCTGGTGTTGCCGTTCTTGTTGCTCTTCTCCGCACTCTTTGGCATGACCGGCGTCTGGATTGCGATGCCGGCGGCAGAGATTGTGGTCACAGGCATAGGCATCCGTATGCTGCGGGGAAAGGAAAGAAAAGTGGCGTGACAAAACCGGAAGAAGAAATTGCTGTGAGGGTGGCGCAACACAGAGACGAACTCATGGCGCGGCGCCGCAGCGAGCAATCGATCCGATTCCGGCGGGACAGAGCGCCAATGTGATTCCGGACCGGGCGGTGCTGCTCGGAACCGGCCGCTGATTTGATGCAAAGGTCAGAGAGCGCTTCCCGGCACTTTTACAGCGGATTGCGCGCGCCGGGCTCTGTCTTTGGTGATCGATTGCGGTCGGGCGGTGTCCGCATGCGCGGCGAGGACTTCGCAAAATATGAAAACCCGAAGTGTTTTCCGGCACGCGGCGGTGGGAGTGAGGACGCAGAAAAGCGCTATCCGAATCACAGCCCGCGGTTTCAAATCGAGGAAGGCGCCCTTGCGTCCGGCGTCCGTTTTTTGTCAAGTATGCCTTTTGTTATGGCGAAGCGCTTTGACGGGGAATTCATCAAAAATTCATGGCATTTTGCAGAGAACCGTAGCAAAATAAGAGTAGCATAACAACAAGAGGAAAAGTACGATGGGTGAGCAGAGAGAGAGCGGCATGCGCTACGAGACGGAGACCGTGTTTACGGAGGAGGCTGTGCGGGGGTTATTTCGCGCACAGTTCCTTTTATTTGAAAAGTTGCGAATCTGGAGCCGGGTTGCGATGGGCGCAGTGCTGACTGCCTTCGGGTTCAGCCCTGTGTTCGGGACACCGCAGCGGGTGCTCTGTATTGCGCTCGGTATCTGGCTGTTGCTGGGCTGGAATACCGTCGCAAAGGCACGGGCGGACGCCGTCTTAAAACAGCGCGGCGACGCCGAGGGACATGTCATCTACCGCTTTGCGGAGGAAGAAATTCAGATTGAGGACAGCGGATCCTGGAGATACGAGGAGCTTCTGCGCCTCGCAAAGGACGCACAGCGCTTTTACCTGTTCCGCAATCCGCAGACCGCGGTTGTCGTCGACATGGGAGCGCTGCAACCGGCGGATGCGGCCGGGTTTGCGGCGTGGATTGAGCAGAAAAGCGGCAAAAAGTTCCGCTCACTCGGCGCAGGATTTCCGCTGTTCTGGAACCGGAAGAAGAAGGCTTCCTGAGGCAGGAGAAGGAGAAGGTTCAGTATGGATAAGATTGATTTTTTGGAATTTGCGCGTGCGCGCTATTCCTGCAGAAAGTTGACGGGGGCGCCGGTGGCGGCGGAGAAACTGGAGCGAATTTTAGAGGCGGCCCGAGTGGCGCCGACCGCAAAGAATTTACAGCCTTATCGCCTGTTTTTGCTGGAGAGCCCGGAGGCGCTGGCAAAGGTACATGAGATAACGCC
Source organism: Stomatobaculum sp. (assembly GCF_057248925.1). Classification (NCBI taxonomy): domain Bacteria; kingdom Bacillati; phylum Bacillota; class Clostridia; order Lachnospirales; family Lachnospiraceae; genus Stomatobaculum; species Stomatobaculum sp. The sequence goes on along the minus strand of NZ_DBHIHF010000005.1, from coordinate 103,486 downwards.
CTGCATTTTCGGAGCCAACTGCTTTTTGATGGTGGCGGCTGTTCCGGGCGAGGCCTGGGTGCGTGAGTTTGATCAAAAGAATTTCGCGGAGATAGACGCCAGCATCGTGGCGACGCATATCATGCTTGCAATCGAGGCGGAGGGACTCGGCACGACCTGGGTGGGGCATTTCGACGCACCGCGCGCGAAGGAGCTCTTCCCTGCGATGGCGCCGTACGAACTGATTGCGCTCTTCCCGATCGGGGAAAAGGCAGCGGAAGCGCATCCGGCGCATCTGCATGAGAAGAGAAAGCCGACTGCGGATTTCTTGGAGCGCTTCTGACGATGCGGCACACCTTTGCGATTGCCCAGATGACGGTGGCCGAACAGGTGACCGAGAATAGAAAGAAAATGGAAGCGATGATGCGGGAAGCGCGGGAGCGCTTCCGGGCGGAGCTGATTCTGTTTCCGGAGACCTGCATGGCGGAATTTTCGCGCGGGATGACGCGAGAGATGCGCGCGGAGACCGCGGAACCGTTGGACGGGACTTTTGTCAGTGCCGTGCGGGAACTTGCCGCCCGGTTTTCGCTCTGGACAGTCTTCGGCTTTTACGAGCGCTCGGAGACGGCGGACAGCGAAAACCGCAGCTATAACAGTGCGCTGATTCTGGATGACAAGGGAGAGATTCGCGGTCATTACCGGAAGACGCATCTCTATGACGCCTTCGGGTACCGGGAGTCGGATGACTATCTGCGCGGGGAGCGGCTGTTCCGGCCGATTGACAGCCCGTTCGGGAAGCTGGGACTCTTTGTCTGCTATGAGCTCCGTTTTCCGGAAGTTGCGCGGGCTGCGCGGGCGGGCGGTGCCGAAATCCTGTTGATGCCCTCGGCCTGGGTCAAGGGCGATTTAAAGAGCGAACACTTCCGCACATTGCTCAAGGCGCGTGCTGTTGAGAATACCTGCTATCTGCTCGCGGCAAATCAGTACAGCAAAATTCGCATGGGAGAGAGTGCGGCCATAGACCCGATGGGCGTTGTGACGGCGAGCGCGGGTGAGGGCGAGCTGGTATTTCCGGTCTACTTGGACAGTGAGCGGCTTCGTGAGGTGCGCGCAAAGCTCCCGAGTTTTGAGGACAGACGGGAAGAACTCTACGGAAGCTTATAAAGAAATACGACGAACCGATGTCAAAGCGAAATTTGAGGAAATGCGATATGACGATTTGGGAAGCAATTGAAGAGCGGCACACAGTGCGGCAGTTTACGGATGAGGCGGTCGAAGAGGAAGTGCTGGAAGCACTGCAAGAGCGCATTCAGGCACTGAATGCGGAATTCGGTCTGAAGCTTAGCCTACATGCCAACGAAGAGCTGCAGCTCTGGCCGGGCATGACGCTGTTTTTCTCGAGCGGCGTCGAGAACTTTATTCTGCTCGCCGGACCCCACGGCAGCAAGGCGGCCGAGCGGGTCGGGTACTGCGGTGCGAACCTTTTGCTGCTGGCACAGCAGGAGGGCATTAACACTTGGTGGATTGGCGGCACCTACAGCATGAAGAAGGTGGAGGGAGAGGCCGGCGGTGAGCTCTACGGCGTGATTGCGTTCGGCTACGGCAAAGAGGAAGGAAAGCCGCATCGCTCCAAGGACGCGATGCGCGTGAGCCGCTATGAGGGCAGTGAGCCGGAGTGGTTTTCGCACGGCGTGGAGGCCGCACTGCTCGCGCCGACGGCGATGAACAAGCAGGCCTTTATGATTACCGGCAAGGATGCTCTGGTGCAAGTCAGTTATAAGGCAGGTGCTTTTTCGGATGTGGACCGCGGTATTATCAAGTATTTCTTTGAGCAGGGCGCGGGCAAGGAGAATTTCCGCTTCGCGGATACGGAATAAAACTCAGATTCTTAACAAAATCGTCGGTATTTTGTAACGCCTACCTGTCGTATAATTGGGATAGTTCGCAATTTCGCGCAGCAATGCGCTTTGACGACGGAGGTGGAGATGAAGAGAAAACAGCGGATGCGACTGTGGGCGGCAGCGCTCTCGGTTTGCATGGCAGCAGGAATGGCACAGCCCGCGATGGCCGGCGTTGTGAAAAGGAGCGCAGCGCAGGCGGGCGGCAGAACCGCGGACAGCGCGCCGAGTAATACGGCGGAGGCGGCGCAGACCGACTTCTATTTTGCAGGGCAGGAGATGTATACCTACCAGCGTCTGGAGGCGGATATGCAGCTTCTCAAGTCAAAGTATGAGGGTGTCACGACGGATTCGATCGGAAAAACGGTGGACGGCAGAAACATCTACCGCATTGTAATCGGCAATCCGAACGCGGAGAAGAAAGTGCTGGTGCTCGCGGCAATCCATGCGCGCGAGTATATCACGACGCCGCTCGTGATGCGGCAGGTGCGGGAGATGCTGGACCGGAAGGCGAGCGGAGAGACTGCGCTGAACGATGTCTGCATCCAGTTTGTGCCGATGGCGAACCCGGACGGCGTGCAGATTTCCCAGCGCGCATTGGACGGTCTGAACAACGCAAATTCCAAGCAGACCGTACAGCGTATCATTGAGAGCTGGGCAGACTGGGGGCTTCTGGAGAACAAGGACAAGTACAATTGGTATCTGAACAAGTGGAAGAACAATGTGAACGGTGTCGACCTGAATCACAATTTTCCGACCAAGGGCTGGGCGCAGTTAAACGATAACCGCGGCAAGGCGTCCTCGGAGTTCTACAAAGGACCGTCGGCCGCTTCGGAGCCGGAGACCCAGGCAATCATAAAGCTCGTGAATGAGCAGAAGTTTAGCGAGGTCATCAATTACCACGCGCAGGGACAGATTATCTACTGGTCGCAGATGCATGCCTCCAAGGAGGTGCAGGCCAAGGACAAAGCGATGGCGGTGATTGCGGCGCGTCGCACCGGCTATGCGCTGGTGGATCCGGCCGCGGACGGATCCCGCTATGGCGCAGGCTTTAAGGACTGGCTCGACTGGGAAAAAGGCATTCCGAACATCACGCTCGAGGTGGGACTCGGTGTCTCGCCGGTGCCGGAGAACCAGATTGAGAAAATCTGGCAACAGAATCAGGGACTGCTTCCGGAACTCGTGAACGCACTGCTCGGCCGTAGCGGCGAGAGCATCTCGAACGGCGCATCGACAGCCGCCGCGGGCAATGTAGCGCAGGACAGCGGCGTGCGCTATGTCTCGCCGAAGGGCAGCGGCGATGCGAACGAGAGCCTGACGGCCCCCGGTGCAGAGTGATATCGGAAAGATAAATGACTGATTATAGAGAAAAGACACCCGTTTTCCGAGCAGTTCTGATACCCTGTTCGGGAAACTAGGGTGCCTTTTTTCGCGCTTGTCTCTTTAGGACAAAGCGTTATAATAAAGAAGCACGAAAAAAAGAAGACAGGACGGGGTTTTTATGGAAAAATTGCGGAAAATGCTGAGGGGAATGGAATATAAGGAGAAATTAATCGGTCTCCTGCAAATCATTGTAGGCAATGTAGGCTATGCGCTGGTCGTACAGCTTTTTATTTTGCCCATGGATCTCCTCACCAGCGGAACCACGGGTATTTCCCTCGTGTTACACAAGGTTACGGGACTTCCGGTGCCGCCGCTCCTGCTCGCTCTGAATATATTTACGCTGTTGCTCGGCTTCATCTTCATCGGCAAGGGCTTCGGCATGTCGACCATTCTAAGCTCCTTCATCAGCCCGATTGCGCTGGAGTTCTGGAGCCACGCACTGAAGGGCGTGGTGCTCACGCAGAATCTCATGCTGAATGCGATCTTTGCGGGACTCGGAACCGGTCTCACGCTCGGCATTGTGCTCCGCGCGGGCTCTTCGACCGGCGGTATGGATGTAATTCCGATTATGGCAAAGAAGTATTTGAGCCTGCCGCTCGGCGCCGGCTTCATCATCACGGATATGATTACGCTGCTCTCGCAGGGACTCCTCTTCTCCTGGGAGCGCGTGCTCTTCGGTCTGATTTGTGTCATTGTGACTTCCATCTCGATCGATAAGATGACGCTGATCGGAACCACACGCACCGAAGTCAAGATTATCAGTGAGAAACCGGAGGAAGTGAAGAACGCCATACTCAAGGAGATGGGACGCGGCGTGACCATGCTGCATGCGGACCGCGGATACACGAAGCGGCCCACCCAGGTGGTGCTCTCGGTCATCTATAACCGCGAACTGCCGCAGATTATTCGCATTGCGCATGAGATCGATCCGGCCTGCTTTCTGATTGTGGGACGTATTTCGGAGGTTCACGGTGAGGGCTTTAGCCGCGGGGTAAGATAATGGTATTTTCAGTCATCGGTTTTATGGATTTACTCGGTACCATTGCGTTTGCAATTTCCGGCGCGCTGGTCGGTGTCAAGCGGGATATGGATATTTTCGGTATCAACATCCTCGCGGTCATCACGGCCTGCGGCGGCGGTATGACGCGTGATGTGGTGATCGGCAAGGAGCCGCCGGTCATGTTTGTGAATCCGATTTATGTGTTAGTTGCGGTGATTACGGCCAACATCGTCTTTCTGTATCTTTATACGAACCGCCGTCTGCCGGGTTCGAAGAAGACGCTGAATGCACTGCTCTTCTGGTGTGATACCTTGGGGCTTGCGGCCTTCACGGTGGACGGTGTCTTTGCCGGGATTAACATTGGCATGAACCGCCTGTTCCTCTGCACCTTCCTCGGAACGGTGACGGGAGTCGGCGGCGGTGCAATTCGCGATATCTTCGCGAACCAGATGCCCGAGATATTCTGGAAAAACATCTATGCGATGGCCTCGGTGCCGGGAGCCATCCTGACGGTTCTCGCCTGGCGGATGCTCGGCTCGGAAAACAAGGCTGCGCTGATCGGCAGCCTTTGTGTGATTCTGGTGCGCTGCGTAGCCGTGCGCTATGACTGGAACCTGCCGCGGGTGCCGAAGCGCAGCGGACAAGCCTGAGACAGAAAACAGGAGCTGTGAAGAATGTTTCTTCACAGCTCCTGTTCTCTTCAGTCCTTGCTCACGCAGATACTGCCGGTGCGCTGAATCTCGAGAATGCCGTAATTTCGCACGAGTTCAATGAAATTCAGAATGGCCTCGGGCTCGGCGGTCAGCTGAATGACCATGGTCTTCTGCGAGAAGTGGACCACTTTCGCGTCGGTTACGGAGCAGAGCTCTATGAGGGAGGCACGCGTGGTCACGGAGTGCGCGACCTTGATTAACATCATCTCTTTTAAGATGGAGCTACTCTCTTCGAGTCGCCGCACTTTGATCACATCGATCTTTTTGTTCAGGTGCTTTTCGACCTGGTCGAGGGTACGGCTGTCGCCGCTCGAGACAATGGTCATACTGGATACATCGTGCTGTTCGGTCTCGCCCACCGCGAGGCTGTCAATGTTGAAGCCGCGGCGCGCAAAGAGACCCGCAATCTGCGAGAGCACGCCGTCACGGTTCTCGACCAGCACAGAAAAAATTCCTTTCATAGGGCTCCTCCTTACTGGGTGTTGTTCTCGCTGTCCACATCGCAGACCATGAGTGCGGCTGTCTCGCAGGCGAGGAAGGCATCCAGCGTTTCTCCGAGCGCAGCATTGTTGTCACAGTGGAAGTAGGCCATATCATAGGCAGCGGCGATATGCGAATAGCGGGGGTAGTCAAAGAGCTCGACTGCCTCATAGCGACGGTTGTATGTTTTCGCCTGGTATTCGCGGACCAGTCCGAGGAAGCGGTTCTTCATGATCAGAATTTTGACCGGGAGTTTTTGGACGGCAATGGTGCCGAGCTCATAGAGGGACATCTGGAAGGAGCCGTCACCGCAGACTGCGACGACCTGGCGCTCCGGCGCGGCAAACTTTGCACCGATGGCCGCGGGGATCGAGTAGCCCATGGTACCCATGCCGCCGCTTGTCAGGAAGCGACCGCGCTTCATCACATAATTGTCGGCGGACCAGAGCTGATTCTGACCGACATCCGCCACATAGATGGCATCGTCCTCCATCTTTTCGGAGAGCAGTTTCACGAGCTCCACCGGGTTTACGAGTTTGTCGCTGAAGCGGCGCAAATCCACGGTGCTGTGCTTCTTCTCTTCGAGTTCCCGGAGCCACGCGCTCGTATCAATCGAGATGGGCGCCTCGGCGAGGGCCGCAAACACAATTTTCGAATCGCCGACCAGCGGAATCGTGGGACCTAAGTTCTTGCCGATTTCCGCAGTGTCAATGTCAATGTGGATGATGTTGACGCGTTGCTCCAGATTTTCCGGCTTGGGGACAGCGCGGTCCGCGATGCGTGCGCCGACGATAATCAGGAGGTCGCTCGCGGCAACGGCGCGGTTTGCGTAGGGCTTTCCGTTGTTGCCGAGCATGCCGAAGTTGAGCGAGTGATTTTTCGGCAGTACGCCGATGCCCATCATCGTGTGGACGAGCGGAATCCGGTACTTTTCGCAGAAGGCACGGAGTTCCGCTTCGCCCTGTCCGAGAATCACGCCGCCGCCCGCGCAGACCAGCGGCTTTTTCGCCTTTTGAATCGCGGCAATCACGCGGGACAGCTGGAGGCTGTTGCCCTTGACGTTCGGCTTATAGCCGCGCATCGTGAGCTGTTCGGGATAGGCGAAAGCCTTTTTCAGCGTCTGCATCTGGACATCAATCGGAATATCAATGAGCACGGGCCCCTTGCGGCCGGAATTCGCGATGTAGAAGGCCTCTTTGAAGACGCGCGGAATCTCGTCGGCATTTTTGACGAGGTAGGAGTATTTGACAAAAGACTCGGTCGCGCCGCGCATATCCGCTTCCTGAAACACATCGCGTCCGAGGAGAGAGGAGTTGACCTGTCCCGTGATGGCAATGAGCGGGATGGAATCCGCGTAGGCGGTCGCGAGTGCCGTGATTAAATTGGTCGCGCCCGGGCCGGAAGAGCTCACGCAGACCGCCGGGCGGCCGGTGATGCGCGCATAACCGCTCGCGGCGTGTCCTGCGGCCTGCTCCTGGCGTACCAGTATATGTTCGATCGATGCGTCTTGGTTCAGCGCATCCAAAAAGGGTGAAATTGCGACACCCGGATAACCAAAAATGCGGGAGATGCCTTCCGCGGTCAGGCATTTGACCATTGCCTCTGCACCGTTCATCAGCTTCGCCTCCTTTATTCCGTTGAAAATGAAAGTAGAAAGTATGATAGCATAAAGAGAAGGCGAAAGAAAGCCGGGAAGCGAGAGAGAAAGGCAAGACAGAGAGAAATGAAACAGGGAACAGAGAAAAAGACAGGGAGCAAGAAGGGAAAGCACGGTGAGGAGGCAGATTTGAACGCGCGTCGAGAACTCACAAAAAAAGTCATAGAGCGCTTAAAAGCGCTTTACCCGGATACGAAGTGTACCTTGACCTATGAAGATGCATGGCAGCTTCTGATTTCGGTGCGGCTCGCGGCGCAGTGCACGGATCTCCGCGTGGATCAGGTGACGCCGCGGCTTTACGAGCGATTTCCGACAGTACGGGCTCTTGCGGAGGCGCCGGTTGAGGACATAGAGGAAATTGTGCGTCCTTGCGGACTCGGCAATTCCAAGGCGAGGGACATCAAAAAGTGTATGACGGTGCTCCATGAAACATACCGGGATCAGGTGCCGCGTGATTTTAAGGCGCTGCTCGCACTGCCGGGTGTCGGCAGGAAGAGCGCCAATCTGATTATGGGAGATGTCTTCGGGGAACCGGCGATTGTCACCGACACCCACTGTATACGGCTCGTGAACCGCATCGGGCTCGTGGATCAGGTCAAGGAACCCGCGAAGGTCGAAAAGCTCTTATGGGATTTGGTGCCGCCGGAGGAGAGCAACCAGTTCTGCCACCGCCTCGTGGATCACGGCAGGGCGGTCTGCACGGCGCGGAAGCCGAATTGCGGAGGCTGTGTGTTGAACGATTTATGTCGCTACGCAAAAGAAGAGCAGCCCTTCGGGCTCGGAGAACTTTGAGGAGGAGAAGAATGGATAGAAAAGCAGTGCTCGAGGTGAGAAAATTATTTGACAAGAACGACTGCCGCATCGACCGCATGCGCGGCTGTTATGTGAACGGCGAGAAGCAGATACTCGCGGAAATTCAAGACCAGCTCTACAGCTTTGAGGACGAGGAACTGTTTCAGTACTGTGAGCTCTTTAAGAAGGCAGTCTCCGGAAGAATCGGACGGACGCTTTTTAACATCGAATTTCCGCTCGATGCGGAGAAGGAAGGCGGCGCGCAGGAGAAGCTGTACCGCCTCTTAAAGAGTGAGTTAAAGGATGAGGCGCTTCTGCAGGAATTTTTTCAGGATATGATTCAGCACTACGCCTTCACCGGCAATTATCTGATTCTCCTGGTGCACGGTGTCTACGATATTCCGGGGAGAACCAAAGACCGTGTCGGTTTAAGCGACGGCTCGGAATATGTGTACCCCTTCCTTGAGCTCTCGATTTGCCCGGTGGAACTGCTTCGCGAGGGGCTCTGCTACGATGCCGAGGCCAAGTCCTTCCTGAGTCGCATGGAGAACTGGAGCGTAAAAAAGCCGGATATCGGTCTTCTCTACCCGGCGTTCAACGAGAGGAATACGGATTTGCACGCGGCGCTCTGGTATGCGCGGAGCGAGAAGACGCGCCACGAGGAGCTCGCGGCAGTGCTCCTCGGAACGGAACTTCCTCGCGCCGAGAGTGCGGAGAAGGATGCCTTCCGGGAGATTGTCGAGCGCAGTCTCGGGGAGGACTGCAACTTTACCCTGGTGCAGAGCCTGCAGGAGGCGGTGAATCGCTTTGCGGAAGAGGCCGGAGACAGTGAAGTCACGGAGCCGCCGGTGTTATCGAAGGGCGAATTCAAGCGTCTGCTCGACGAGTGCGGCGCGGAGGAAGAGGCGCTGTCGCGCCTCGATGAAGTCTATGAAGAGGTGCTCGGGGAGAGCAGGGAAGCCCTGCTGGTCGAAAACCTGAGCGCGCCGAAGACACTTACGGTCGCGACGGATTCGCTGCAATTAAAACTGCAGAGCGATGCGAGCGAACTTCTCAGCACCCGGGTGATCGACGGCCGGGAGTATTTTCTGATTCCGGTCTCCGAGGACGTCACGGTCAACGGGATTCGTCTCCGGACAAAAACGGCTGCAGCAGACGAATGAGCGCATCCGTGATTTCCGCAGGGCTTAGGTGATCGGTTGCGATTTTCAGCGAGGCAGCGTCCTCGTAAAGCGGGAGGCGCGCCTGCATCATGGCAGCGATGTCGGCAGGGGTCTTCTTGTCTTTTAAGAGCGGACGGGCAGTATCGGTGCCGATGCGCGAAAAGACGGTCTCCGGCGTCGCCGTGAGGTAAATGACGGGGCCGAGCAGGCGCATCAGCGCGCGGTTTTCGCTGCGGAGTGCCATGCCGCCGCCGCAGGAAACCAGGCAGGGACTCTGCCCGCGGAGCCTTCGTAAAAATTCGGTCTCCCGGTCGCGGAAGGCCTGCTCTCCCTCACGCGAAAAAAAATCGGCGATGCTGCAGCCGAGCTCTTGTTCGAGGCAGGCATCGCTGTCCAGTGCGGGAAGGCCGAGCGCTGCCGACAGTGTGCTTGCGACCGTGGACTTGCCGCTTCCCATGAAGCCGATCAGGAAGAGGTGCTGCTTTAAGCGGTGACGAACCGCGGCGGAGGATGCATCAACGGACATAAAAGACTCCTTTTCTGTGAATCTCCGGTTGTTTCGGGGACAGTGTAACACGGGGCGCAGGGCTTTACAAACGACTGCGTTTTTCTTGTAAAATTGTGATAGAATGAAATGAAAAAGGATGCCGCGGGGCGCGGTGTGAGGAGGAAAAAATATGGGCTGCATTCAATTTGATTTGCGGGGCGCACTTTCTTTTCTGAGTGAGCGGGAACTGGTCCAGATGGAGCAGGCTGCGGAAACGGCAAAGGACGAACTGGTCGAGCACACGGGTGCGGGCAACGATTTCCATGGCTGGATGGATTTACCGGAAGCCTATGACAGAGAAGAGTTTGCGCGCATTCAGAAGGCGGCGGCGAAGATTCAGGGGGATTCGGATGTCCTGGTGGTCGCCGGCATCGGCGGCTCCTATCTCGGCGCGCGCGCGGCCATTGAGTTTTTGCGCCACGGGTTTTACAACCAGTTGCCGAAGGGCGAGCGGAAGACGCCGGAGATTTATTTTGTCGGCAACAACATGAGCGGGCAGTATATGAACGCACTGATCGATGTGATCGGCGAGCGCGACTTCTCGGTCAATGTGATTTCGAAGTCCGGCACAACGACCGAGACCGCGATCAGCTTCCGCGTTTTCAAGACTCTGCTCGAGAAGAAGTACGGCAAGGCTGGCGCGGCGGCCCGCATTTATGCGACGACGGACAAGCAGCGCGGTGCGTTAAAGCAGCTCGCGGACCGCGAGGGCTATGAGTGCTTCGTGATTCCGGATGATGTGGGCGGACGCTTCTCGGTGCTGACTGCGGTCGGTCTCCTGCCGATTGCCGTCTCCGGCGCCGACATCTCCCGCTTGATGGAGGGCGCGGCGGCAGAGCGGCAGGCGCTGCTCACCGAGGCGTATGCGGACAACGATGCGATGCGCTATGCGGTCGCGAGAACCGTCTTGAACCGCAAGGGTAAGGAGGTCGAGGTGCTCGCAAACTACGAGCCGAGTCTCGCGATGATTTCCGAATGGTGGAAGCAGCTTTTTGGCGAGAGCGAAGGCAAGGATCAGAAGGGCATTTTGCCGCACTCGGTCAACCTGACGACAGATCTCCACTCGATGGGCCAGTATATTCAGGACGGCAGACGCATCCTGATGGAGACGGTTTTGAATGTGGAGCAGCCGAAGAACGAACTTGTGATTCAGGAAGAGGCGGGCGATCCGGACGGCCTCAACTACCTTGCGGGCAAGACCATGGACTTTGTGTGCAAGAATGCGATGCGCGGCACCAAGCTCGCGCACATGGACGGCGGTGTTCCGGTCATGCAGATTAACATCCCGGCGCAGGATGAGTATTCGCTCGGCGCACTCTTCTATTTCTTTGAGTTTGCAGTCGGCGTGAGCGGCTACCTGCTCGGCGTGAATCCGTTTGACCAGCCGGGTGTCGAGAGCTATAAGCGCAACATGTTCGCACTGCTCGGCAAGCCGGGCTATGAGAAGGAGAGAGAGGCTCTCCTCGCACGGGAGGCACAGGAATGAAATTGGTGATTGCAAACGACCACGCGGCGGTCGACTTAAAGTTTGCGATTCTTGAACATTTAAAAGAGCGCGGCATCGAAGTCGTGAACATCGGCACGGACACGAAGGAGCGCTATCAGTATCCGCTCGCGGGGTATCGCGCAGCCAAGATGGTCGCGAGCGGTGAGGCGGACGGCGGCGTGCTGATTTGCGGCACGGGCATCGGCATCAGCCTCGCGGCGAATAAGGTAAAAGGCATACGCGCGGCGGTCTGCTCGGAGCCCTACAGCGCAAAGATGGCGCGGGAGCACAACAACGCGAATATGATTGCGTTCGGCGCGCGTGTGGTCGGTGAGGATCTCGCAAAGATGATTGTGGACAGCTGGCTCGATGCGAAGTTCCAGGGCGGCCGTCACGCAGAGCGGGTCGCGCTGATTGACGAGATCGAGGAGACGGGAGAACTCTCCTGCGAGTGACAAAAGTTGAGAAGCCGGGTCGGAGCGCGGTATGCAGCTCCGGCTCGGTTTTTTTGTGGAGGAGATAGGATGCGATTTTTTCATCTTTCGGATTTGCATCTCGGGAAGCGCCTGCACGAGTACAGCCTGCGTGAGGACCAGAGCGATATTCTGGAGAAGATTTTGCAGGCCGTCCGGCAAGAGAGGCCGGATGCCGTCTTGCTGTCAGGCGATTTGTACGATAAGACGATGCCGAGCGCCGAGAGCGTACAGCTCTTGAATTTATTCTTGGAAGCGCTCGCAGCGGAGCACTGCCCGGTGCTTGCGATTTACGGCAATCACGACTCTCCGGAGCGCACAGCCTACGGCGGCGGTCTCTTCCGGAAAGCACGGATTTACGTGTCACCGGTCTTTGACGGCATTGTGCGCCATGTGACGTTTTCGGACAATTTCGGCGCGGTTGATTTTTATCTGCTTCCCTTTTTGAAGCCCGCGACCGTGCGGAGCTTCTTTCCGGATGCCGCAATCGAGAATTATACCGATGCCGTCCGAACAGTTTTAGAGGCGACGCTTAAGACCGCGGACCCGACACACAGAAAAGTGCTGCTCGCGCACCAGTTTGTGACGGGCGCGCTGCGCTCCGACTCGGAAGAGACGGTGGTCGGCGGCCTCGATAACGTGGACGCTGCGGTCTTTCGGGGCTTTGACTATGTGGCGCTCGGGCATATCCACAGGCCGCAGAACGCGGGGAGCGAGCGCATCCGCTACTCGGGCTCGCCGCTCAAATACTCTTTTTCCGAGGCGGCGCAGGAAAAGAGTATCAGCCTTGTGACGCTCGGTGAACAACAGGCGGACGGAATGGCGGCGCTCAAGGTTGAAGAGTTGCCGCTCACGCCGCTTCACGAACTTCGCTGCCTCCGCGGAAGCTATGAAGAACTCACGGCACGGCCTTTTTATGCGCCGCTCTGCCTCGAGGACTATTACCGCATCACGCTGACCGATGAGAGCGATGTGCCGGGCGCCCTGCAACGCCTCAGAACCATTTATCACAATCTGATGGAGCTCGCCTATGATAACCGGCGAACCAGAACCCGGATGGCGCTCGGGCAACAGAGCCGCGCAGAGTCGAGAACGCCGGAGGAACTGTTCGCGGACTTCTTTCAGGAACAGAACGGGCGGGAGATGAACCCGCTCGAACAGAAGATGCTCACGCAGGCACTTGCGGAGCGGGAGGTGGACGCATGAGACCGCTGCTGCTCACGATGAAGGCGTTCGGCCCCTATGCGGGCGAGACGACAATTGATTTTGAGCGCTTCGGCGGCGCCGGACTGTATCTGATCACCGGCGACACGGGCGCGGGCAAGACGACGCTCTTTGATGCAATCAGCTTTGCGCTTTACGGCGAGGGGAGCGGCACGGTGCGAAAGCCCGAGATGCTTCGCTCAAAGTACGCTTCTCCGGAGCAGAAGACAGAGGTTTTATTCCGCTTTGAGGATAAGGGCGCAACCTACGAGGTGCGGCGCACGCCGAGCTACCTGCGCCCCGCGCGCCGCGGCAAGGGAGAGACTCAGCAGCTTCCGGAGGCGGAACTCCGGCTGCCGGACGGAAGCGTCAGAACTAAGGTCAAAGAGGTCAATGAAGCGCTCGAGGACATACTCGGGTTAAACCGCGAGCAGTTTTTGCAGACCGCGATGATTTCGCAGGGAGAATTCTTAAAGCTGCTGCTCACGAGTACGGAGGAGAGACAAAAGATTTTCCGCCGTATTTTTCACACGGAGCGTTTCGCCGCTTTGCAGGACAGGCTGAAACAGCAGAGTGCCGACTGTGAGCGGACTTGTGACCGGCTCGCGCAGAAGATAGAGAGCTGCGCAGAGCAGCTCAGGCTGGAGGGCGAGGCGGAAGCCCTGCGCGCGGCGGTGCTGTGCGGAGAGAAGCCGGCGGAAGAACTGTTCTCGCAGTTGCCGGAGCTGCTTGCGGAAGGAGAGCGGGAGCGGGAGAAGGCGGTCACGGTGCGGGCGGAGAAGGACAAGGAAATCACAATGCTCGCGGCGGAACTCGCGCGGGCGGAGGAGGCCGCAGAGCGGAAAAGACGCAGGCAGGAGAAGGCGCGTGAGGTTCTGGCCGAACAGCGGAAACTCGAGGCGCAGCGGCAGAGGGAAGCAGCTCTTTCCGCGGAGATTGCCGCAAAAAAGCCGCGCTGGGAAAAACTGCCGACCTACCGGGAGCTCCTGCCGAAGTATGAGGAAGTTGCTGCGCTGACGGAGGCGCGAAAGCGCGGCGAACAGAAAGTGCAGGCGGCGGAACAGGCGCTTCGGCGCGCGGAGGCAGACTTTACGGCGGCGGAGCGGGCGCTCGGCGCGGCGCGGGAAAAGCACCGGGAAATCGGCGGTGCCGGAGAAAACCTCGCGCGGGCAGAGGCCAAGGCAGAGTCACTGGCGGCGCGGCAGAAGCTGCTTGCCCTCGTGCGGCAGCAGATTGAAGACTACAAGCGGATTTACCGCGAGCGGCAGAGAGATCTGAAAAATTACAAAGAGAGCGATGCGGCCTATGAACAGGCGAATGCGGCCTATACGACAGCTTACCGGCAGTTTCTCGCCGGGCAGGCCGGAATTCTCGCGGAACAGCTGAAGGCAGGCGAACCCTGCCCGGTCTGCGGGAGCTTAAACCATCCGAAGATAGCGGTGAGAGCCGCCGGGACGCCGAGCGAGGCAGCACTGCAGGCGCTGGAGACGGACTGGAAAGCGTGCCGGAAGGCGGCCGAGCAGGCTGCAAAGCGCCACAGTGTAAGCCAGGAGCGAATGCTGGGGCAGGAAAAGAAACTCATTGAGCGGGCGGCCGAGCTGTTTCCGGGGATTGCCTTTCAGGATCTGGACCGCAGCGCCAAGGCCGAAGAGGCGATACTGCAGGCACAGATTGCGGAGAGCCGGGCTGTATCGGCGCAGTGCAAAGCGGCGGCTATGGAGTATCAGCGGCTCAGCGAGGAACTTCCGGCGCTCGAAGCACAGCGCGCGACACTTGAGACGGCGCGGGGCAATGCGCAGGAAGGGTTGAGTGCGGCGCGGCAAACACTCGAGGGGCTGCGCGCGGCCGAGGAAGCGGGAAAGAAACAGCTTCCGGCCGGAGAGGCCGCCGATTTGCAGCGCGAGATCCGGGCGCTCGAAACAGAACAGGAGACAGCGGAGAGAGACGAACAGGCGTTGCTCGCGGCGATTGCGGAGACCGCGCAGCGGCTGAGTCGCTTCGAGGGCGAGCAAAAGGCGCTCGCGTCGGAGCGCGAGGACTCGAACCCCGCAGATCTGGCTGCTTTGACGGCGCGACTTCGCGAGGCGGAGGCAGCGCGCGACGCGCTGCGAAAGCGCGCGGAACAGTGTAGCGCAGCCCTCTCGCGAAATCGAGAGGCCTTTCTCAGCTGGCAAAAATTTGCGACAGAGCAGGCGAAGGCATTGCAGCACTTCCGGGCGGCGAAAAGTCTCGCCGACACGGCGAGCGGACAGCTCTCGGGACAGGAGAAGCTGATGCTCGAAACCTATGTGCAGCTCGACTACTTTGAGCGCATCATTGTGCGCGCCAACATCCGCCTCATGGAGATGACTGAGGGGCGCTATGAGCTCGTGCGGAGCAAAGAGGCCGAGAACAAGAGATCGCAGTCGGGACTCTCGCTCGATGTAATCGATCACTACAATGGCGGTCAGCGCAGCGTGAAGAGCCTTTCCGGCGGCGAGTCGTTTCAGGCTTCGCTCGCGCTGGCGCTCGGGCTCTCGGACACGGTGCAGGAAGAGGCCGGCGGCATCCGCCTCGACGCGATGTTCATCGACGAGGGCTTCGGAACCTTGGATGAGGGGGCGCTCAGGAATGCACTGCAGGCACTCCTGAAGCTCGCGGCTGATGCGCGGCTGGTCGGCGTGATTTCCCATGTCCCGGAACTCAAGGAAAAGATTGAACGCCAGATTCGAATCCGGAAGCAGCCCGAGGGCGGGAGCTCCGCGGAACTCGTGCTACCCTGAGCAGAACGGAAAAAGGCTGTCGCGCGCCCTTTCCTATGTTATACTTGCTGTTGCTACAACAAGGGCCTGACGGACAGGCCGCAACAGAAAGTTGGGTGCCGTAAGAGATGAGAATCCGCTTGATTGGACACTCCGGATTTTATGTGGAACTGGAAGAGATGAATTTGCTCTTCGACTACTATCGGGGCGAGCTCCCCGCGCCTGACACAGATAAACCGCTCTTTGTGTTTGTGAGCCATGCGCATCCGGATCACTTTCAGAAGAGTATCTTTTCGCTCGCCGAGCGGGCGGACAATGTGGTCTACTTTCTCTCGGACGATATACGCCGTTCCGCGTTGCCGCTCTGGGTGCAGGGCAATGTCAAACTGCTCGCGCCGGAGACCGAGACCGAACTCTGCCGCCTCGTGCGGGATGCCGAGAGCGGAGAACCGCGGCAGGAGACCTTCTTGAAGGTCAATACCTACCGCTCAACCGATGAGGGCGTCGCGTTTTTGATCGACACGGCGGAGGCGCGCATTTACCACGCCGGCGATCTGAACGACTGGCACTGGGAAGAGAATACGGCGGCGGAGAACAATGCCCAGCGCACGCTGTATCTGGAAGAATTGCGGGAAATTCGCGCGGAAGTCGAGCGGAGCAAGCGAATACCGGACATTGCCTTTGTGCCGGTGGACTCGAGGCTCGGTGCGGATTACTGGCGCGGCGCGGACGCCTACATGCGGGAGGTCGGCGCGCGCTATCTGGTGCCGATGCATCTCTACGGCGATGTATCCGTGATTCAAAAACTGCGGGAGCGCGAGGCGTCACGGCCCTATCGCGACAGGATACTGGGGACAGGCAGAGAAGGTGAGGTGTTTACGCTATGATTATGTTGCAAGGGGTGCGGCTCTTGGATCCGCAGAGCAGAACGGATGACATCCGGGATATTTTGCTCGCTGAGGGCAAGATTATCCGCGTCGGAGAGGATCTCTGGCTGGATGCCTCGCTGATTGCACGGGCCAAGGGCGAGGTGCTCGAGGTCTTTGACTGCGCGGGGCTCTGCGTAGCGCCGGGGTTTGTGGACGGCCATGTGCATTTCCGGGACCCCGGACAGACGCACAAGGAAGATATTTTGAGCGGCGCGCGCGCGGCGGCGGCCGGCGGCTTTACCTCGGTGGTCTGCATGGCCAATACAACGCCGCCGATCGACAGCGAGGCGCGAATTGTCGAAAATATCCGGAAGGGCAGGACGACGGGCATCCGTGTGTACAGTGCGTCGACCGTCAGTCAGGGAATGCAGGGCGAGGCGCTCGTTGATATGAAGCTCATGAAAGAGAGCGGCGCCGTCGCCTTCACCGACGACGGCAGACCGCTTAACAATGAGGCGCTGATTCGGGAGGCCATGCAGAAAGCGCGCCGCTTAAAGCTGCCGCTCTCGTTCCACGAGGAAGATCCGCGTTTTGTGAAAGAGCCGGGCGTGAACAGCGGCCCCGCCGCGGAGCGTCTCGGCTTAACGGGCGCGGACCGGCAGGCGGAGATTGTGATGGTTGAGCGGGACTGCCGCCTTGCGCGGGAGACAGGCGCGGCGATTGTGATTCAGCATATCAGCGCAAAAGAGTCAGTTGAGCTTGTGCGTCGCGCGAAGCAGAGCGGCGTGCGGGTTTACGCCGAGGCGACGCCGCACCACTTCTCGCTGACCGATGACGCCGTGAGTCTCTACGGCACCAACGCCAAGATGAACCCGCCGCTCCGCGGAGAAGAGGATCGCATGGCCATCATCCGGGGACTTGCGGACGGCACCATCGATATGATTGCGACCGACCATGCGCCGCACGCAAAGGTTGAGAAGGACAGACCTTTCACCGAGGCGCCGAGCGGCATCATCGGTCTCGAGACCGCGTTTGCGCTCGGTTGCATGAATCTCGTGGAGCCCGGTTATCTGACGCTCTTACAGCTTGTGCAGCGCATGAGCACCGAGGCCGCGAAGCTTTATCAGCTGGACGCGGGCGTGATTAAGGAAGATCATCCGGCGGATCTCACGATTTTTGACCCGGCACAGAGCTGGGCCTATCTCGTGCCGGAATCCAAGTCCACCAATTCGCCCTGGCTCGGCAAGACACTCCGGGGCAAGGTACTGGTGACCATTTGCGCAGGGCGCGTTGTCTACGAGAATGAGCGCCTGTTTGCGGGCAGAAGGCTGCCGGTCGGCAGCAAGAAAAAAACACTGTGATGAGGAGAGGAAAGAAGATATGATCAGTGCAAACGGCATTACGTTCCGCGTCGGCAAGAAGGCGCTCTTTGAGGACGTAAACATTCAGTTTACAGAGGGAAATTGTTACGGCCTCATCGGCGCGAACGGAACGGGAAAGTCCACTTTCCTGAAAATTCTCTCGGGTCAGCTGGAACCCACGAACGGCAACATCGCGATTACGCCGGGACAGCGTCTCTCCTTTCTGGAGCAGGACCACTTTAAGTACGATGAGTTCTCGGTGCTGGACACCGTGATTATGGGAAATCAGCGCCTCTATGACATCATGAAGGAGAAGGACGCCCTCTACGCGAAGGAGGACTTCACCGACGAGGACGGCATCAAGGCGGCGGAACTCGAGAATGAGTTTGCGAATATGAACGGTTGGGATGCCGAGAGCGACGCGGCAAACCTCTTGAACGGCCTCGGCGTGGAGCCGGACTACCACTACTCGCCGATGAAGGATTTGCCGGGTGCCCTGAAGGTCAAGGTGCTGCTTGCGCGCGCCCTTTTCGGCAACCCGGACATTCTCCTGCTCGACGAGCCGACGAACCACCTGGATCTCGAGGCCATCGGCTGGCTCGAGGAGTTCCTGATTAACTTTGAGAACACCGTCATTGTTGTCTCGCATGACCGCTACTTCTTAAACAAGGTCTGCACGATGACAGCCGACATCGACTACGGCAAGATTCAGCTCTACACCGGCAACTACGACTTCTGGTACGAGTCCAGTCAGCTGATTGTTCGCCAGATGAAGGAGGCCAACCGGAAGAAGGAGGAGAAGATCAAGGAGCTCAAGGAGTTCATTCAGCGTTTCTCCGCAAATGCCTCGAAGAGCAAGCAGGCGACTTCCAGAAAGCGCGCGCTCGAGAAGATTGAGCTCGACGAGATGAAGCCCTCGAGCCGGAAGTATCCGTTTATCGACTTCCGCCCGAACCGCGAGATCGGCAACGAGGTGCTGACGGTCACGAACCTCAGTAAGACCATTGAGGGCGTCAAGATTCTCGATAACATCAGCTTCACCTTAAACCGCACGGATAAGGTTGCGCTGGTCGGACCGAACGAGCGCGCAAAGACTGTGCTTTTCCAGATTCTCTCCGGACAGATGGAGCCGGATTCCGGCGATTACAAGTGGGGTATCACGACGACGACTGCCTACTTCCCGAAGGACAACACGAAGGACTTCTCGGGCGATGAGACGATAGTCGAGTGGCTCACCCAGTACTCGGAGAACAAGGACGCGACCTATGTGCGCGGTTTCCTCGGCCGTATGCTCTTTGCGGGCGATGACGGCGTGAAGAAAGTGCGCGTGCTCTCGGGCGGCGAGAAGGTACGCGTGATGCTTTCGAAGCTCATGATCACCGGCGCGAATGTGCTGCTCCTCGACGAGCCGACCGACCACCTCGACATGGAGTCGATCACCGCGCTGAACAACGGCCTTATCAAGTTCCCGGGCGTGCTGCTGTTCTCGTCGCGCGATCACCAGATTGTCGAGACGACCGCAAACCGCATTATGGAGATCATCAACGGCAAGCTGGTCGACAAGATTACGACCTACGACGCTTACCTGGACAGCGACGAGATGGCGAGAAAGCGCTTCACCTATACGGTCAGCGCGGATGATGAGAGCGACGACTGAGGAAGAGTATGAGCGAAAAGAAAATGATTTCCTGGAACGTGAACGGGCTCCGCGCGGCAGCGGGCAAGACCTTTTTTGACGCGTTCCACGAGTTGGATGCGGATATCTTCTGCATCCAGGAGTCAAAGCTGCAGGAAGGGCAGATTGAGCTGGATTTGCCGGGCTACTACGACTATTGGAATTATGCGGAGAAAAAGGGCTATTCGGGCGTCGCAATGTTCACGAAGGAAAAGCCGGTGAACGTGAGCTACGGGCTCGGCATACCGGAGCACGACAAGGAAGGACGCGTGATTACACTCGAGTTTCCGGACTACTATGTGCTGACCTGTTACACGCCGAACTCCCAGAACGAGTTAAAGCGTCTCGACTACCGCATGGAATGGGAAGATGCCTTCTTTGCGTACATCAAGGAACTGGATCAAAAGAAGCCGCTCATCTACTGCGGCGATCTGAATGTCGCGCATGAGGAAATCGACCTCAAGAACCCATCGACCAACCGACGGAATGCGGGCTTTACCGATGAGGAGCGCGAAAAGATGACGCGCGTCTTAACGAATGGTTTTGTGGACAGCTTCCGTTACCTCCATCCGGAGGAGAAAGATGCCTATTCCTGGTGGTCTTACCGGATGAAGGCGAGAGAGCGGAATGTCGGCTGGCGCATCGATTATTTTATCGTGTCGGAGCGGCTGAAAGACCGGATACAGGGAGCGTCGATTCACAGCGAAATTCTGGGAAGCGACCACTGCCCGGTGGAACTGAAAATCGATCTTTGAGGAGGAGGAAGCATGGCGCTCGGAATACAGCTTGAGAAAGAGGGCATTTCGGTCTCTGTCGTCGCAAAGACAGTGCCGGAGCTGTTGCTTTTTTTCAGAAATGAGGAGGCGCCGCGACTTCGGCTTCCGTTTTCGAAAGACCGGCGGCTGGGAGAGGTGTACAGCTTGACCGTGAGCTTCCGGGAACTCCGCGCGGCGGGGTTTCGCGGCGCTGCGTTAAAGAGCGCGGAGTATCAGTTTGAGGCCGACGGCAAGCGTTTCGCCGATCCTTACGGAAAGAGTTTCAGCGGACATGACAGCTTCGGCAAGGCGCTGAAGGCGGACTGTGTGAAGCGCTCGCCGCTCTTTTTGTCGGACTTTGACTGGGAAGAGGAAGAGGCGCCGGTGATTCCGGCGCGGGAGCGCGTCATCTACCGCCTGCATGTGCGCGGCTTTACGATGGCGAAAAACAGCGGCGTAGTGCAGCGCGGCACCTTCGACGGCATTGTCGAAAAGCTCCCGTATCTGAAAGAACTCGGCGTGACAACACTTGAACTCCTGCCGGCCGAGGAATTCGAGGAACTTCCCTTCGGCAGTGCGCGTGTCAATTACTGGGGCTACGGCGAGACCTTTCATTTTGCGCCGAAGGCGAGCTATTGCAGAAAGCGCCGCCGCGACCCGGCGGGGGAACTCCGTTCTCTCGTGAAAGCGCTTCACGCCGCGGGCATGGAGCTCGTGATGGAGTTCTACTTCGACGGGAAGCAGACCGTGAGTTATGTGCTCGAGGTACTGCGCTACTACCGGCGCTTTTATCACCTCGACGGGGCGCGCTTAAGCGGACGGTTTCCGCTCGGCGATATTTTGCGGGACCCGTATCTCAAGGGCTTTCTCCTCTTTGCGGAGGAGCGCCCCGCAGAGCCCGGCGCAAACTTTTACTGTTGCGACCGCGCCTTTCAGCAGGATATGCGAAAGTTCTTAAAGGGCGACGAGAGTATGGTGCGCGCCCTGCTCGGCTACAGCCGCCGCACGGCCGGAGAGGCGCCGCGGGTCAATTACCTCGCGCACACGAACGGCTTTACGCTCGCCGACCTTGTGAGCTACGAGAGAAAGCACAACGAAGAGAACGGCGAGAATAACACGGACGGCGGCAGCGAAACCGACAGCTGGAACTGCGGCGTCGAGGGCAAGACGAAGCGCCGGACTGTCCTCGCCTGTCGGGCACAGCAGCGCCGGAACGCCTTTGCGCTGTTATTTCTGAGTCAGGGAACGCCGCTGTTTCTGTCCGGCGACGAATTCGGGAACAGCCAGGGCGGCAATAACAATGCCTACTGCCAGGACAATGCGGTCTCATGGCTCGACTGGCGCCAGGCAAAGCAGGAGGCAGAGAACCTCGCCTTTGTGCGGGGGCTGATAGCGTTTCGGAAGGCGCACCCGGCGCTCGGCAGACAGACACCGCCGCTGTTCCTTGACACGGATGCGGTCGGCCTGCCGGATGTCTCCTACCACGGGGAACAGCCGTGGCAGGCGCAGACCGAACCTTTCCGGCGGCAGATCGGCATCCTGTATAACGGGCATTACGCAAAGCTCGCAAACGGCGAGGCAGACAGCACCCTGTTTTGCATCTATAATATGCACTGGGAGGCGCACACGTTTTCGCTGCCCGGCGCAGGCAAGGGAAGGGCCTGGTACCTCGCCGTCCGGACCTACGGCGAGACGGCGCACTGCCTGAAGCCCGGCGAAGAAGAGCGCCTCGAAGACCAGGAGACATTTTTGCTGCCGGCGCGGAGCATCGTCGTGTTGCTCGCGAAAGAAGTGCCGACGGAAGAAAAGACAAAACGAAGCAAGAAGAGACAGGGGGATACCAGAAGCAATGGCAGATAAAATTATTTTGACCGGAGACCGCCCGACAGGAAAACTGCATGTGGGACATTATGTGGGCTCGCTTCGCAGAAGAGTGGTTCTGCAGAATTCGGGCGAGTACAAGAGAACCATGGTCATGATTGCGGACGCCCAGGCGCTGACGGACAATTTTGACAACCCGGAGAAAGTCAGACAGAACATCATTGAAGTGGCGCTCGACTATCTCTCGGTGGGGCTCGATCCGGAGAAATCCATTCTGTTCATTCAGTCGCAGATTCCGGAGCTCACCGAGCTTACCTTTTTCTACTCGGATCTCGTCACGGTCGCCAGACTGCAGCGCAACCCGACCGTGAAGAACGAGATTAAGCTCCGGAATTTCGAGGCGGATATTCCGGTCGGCTTTTTCACCTACCCGATCAGCCAGGCAGCGGATATCACGGCCTTTAAGGCGACCACGGTGCCGGTCGGCGAGGATCAGCTGCCGATGATCGAGCAGACGCGAGAAATTGTCCGGAAGTTCAACTCGATTTACGCGCCGGTCCTCGTGGAGCCGGAGGCGCTGATTCCGAGCGATGCGGCTTCCCGCCGTCTTCCGGGCACGGACGGCAAGGCGAAGATGTCGAAGTCGCTCGGCAACTGCATCTACCTCTCGGACGATGCGGACACCGTGGCGGCGCGCATCAAGACCATGTACACAGACCCGGAACATCTCCGCGTGAGCGATCCGGGACACCTCGAGGGCAATACGGTCTTCACCTATCTGGAGGCCTTCTCGCGCCCGGAACATTTTGAGCGCTATCTGCCGGAGTACGCATCTCTCGACGAGCTGAAGGCGCACTACACGCGCGGCGGTCTCGGTGATGTCAAGGTCAAGAAATTCCTGACGGCGGTCATGCAGGAAGAGCTGGAGCCGATTCGGAAGCGCAGAAAGGAATACGAGCGCGATATTCCGGCGGTCTATGAGATTCTGAAGAAGGGCTCGGAGCGGGCGAGAGAGATTGCGGCGGAGACACTGCATGAGGTCAAGGACGCGATGCGAATTAACTACTTTGAGGACAGCGAACTCATCCGGGAGCAGGCAGAGCGCTATCGGAAGGCGGCGGAATGACGAACCGTATTTTGCTCTGCACTTACGAGGGAGAGGAATATTTGGAGGCGCAACTGGCTTCGATGGAAGGGCAGACGGAGAGTAATTTCCGTCTGCTTCTTTCGGATGATGCCTCGACGGACCGGAGCTTTGCAATCGGCGAGGCGGCCGCCGCGCGCGATGCACGCATTACGGCAATCCGGCGGGCGGAAAGGAGCGGCAGTGCGGCGCGGCACTTTCTTGAGGGACTGCGCGATCCGCGCTTCTTTTCCGCGGCCGATGAGAGCGACTACTATTTATTCTCCGACCAGGATGATGTCTGGCATCCGGACAAACTGGCGGTTGAGGCCCGCGCGATGCGCTGCCTCGAAGCGCGCTACGGGAAAGAGCTGCCGCTCCTGGTGCACTGCGATATGCGGGTAGTCGATGCCGTAGGGCGGGAGCTTGCGCCCTCCTATGTGCGCTATCAGAAGATGAGCCCTGCGAGGCGGCGCTTCCGCCAGCTGCTCGTACAGAACAATGTGACCGGCGGCGCAATGCTCATGAACCACGCGCTCGTGCGGCTTCTGGTCGCACACGCAGTGCCGGAACATGCGGTAATGCACGACCACTGGATTGCGCTGGTCGCGGCTGCCTTCGGGCGCATCGCTTATCTGGATCGCGCACTCTATGACTACCGGCAGCACGGCGACAATGTACTCGGTGCAAAGAAGGGCGGCGCGCTCTCGGAAATTCGGCGGCGGCTCGGGCTCTCGGGAGAGAGCCTCGGGGAGATGAACGAAAAATCGGGCGCCGCTTACCGCGCCCTGTTTTTACAGGCCGAAGAGTTCCGGCGGCAGTACGGGGCAGAGCTTCCGGCAGCGGCAAGGAAGACACTCAATGACTTCCTCGCGCTGCAACACAAAACAAGAATCGGAAAGGCAGTGGGCATCCTTCGCGGCGGCTTTACCTTTAATCTGCCGCACCGCACACTGGGAGAATTACTCTTTTTATGAGACAGAGAGAAGAGAGTGTCGCAGGCGGGCTGTTCTGGAAGCTTTTAGAGCTGCTCGGTGCGCAGGGCGTTCAGTTTGTTGTCGCATTGTTTCTCGCGCGGCTCATGACGCCTGCGGAGTACGGAACGATAGGCCTGATTATGATTTTCATCACGCTTGCGAATGTATTCGTGCAATCGGGCTTTGCGACGGCACTGATTCAGGCGGAGCAGGTGGAAGAGAGCGATTTCAGCTCGGTCTTCTGGATCAGCCTTCTGGTCTCCGTGCCGGTCTACGGGCTGCTCTTTGCCGCGGCGCCCCTGATTGCGCACTACTATGAGACGCCGGTGCTGCTGTCGCTGCTCCGCGCGATGGGACTGGTGCTGTTTCCCGGTGCGGTTATTTCGGTGCAGACGGCCTATGTCTCCCGTAACCTGCAATTCCGGAAGCTCTTTGAGGCGACTATGGCGGCGGTGATTGTATCCGGTCTCGTCGCGATTCTGATGGCGGAGCGGGGCTACGGCGTTTTCGCGATGGCGGCACAGCAGCTCATTTACTACACCGCGCTGATGGCGGGACTTTTTGTCGCGGTTCCGTTTCGGCCGCGCAGCGGCATTGTTCTAAAACGGGTGGAGAAGCTTTTTTCGTTCGGCTGGAAAATTCTGCTCTCGGGTCTTCTCGACACGCTCTGGAACAATATCTACGGTCTCCTGATCGGCAAGTATTATTCGAAAGCGGCGCTCGGCGGCTATAACCGCGCGGAACAGTTTCCGAAGCTCATCACCTCGAATCTTTCGGCGGCGATGCAGTCGGTGCTGCTGCCGACGTATGCGAGACGGCAGTCGGAAAAGGAAAGTCTCCGCGACATGCTGCGGGACAGCATACGCCTCTCGGCCTTTGTGATATTTCCGATGATGGCGGGGATGGCGGCGGTCGGCACAAGCCTGATTCGCACGCTCTTGACCGAAGACTGGCTTTTTTCCGTGCCGTATCTCCGCCTGCTCTGCCTCTGCTATGCGTTTTGGCCGTTGCATGTCAGCAATCTGCAGATGATTACGGCGCTCGGGCGGAGCGATTTGTTCCTGAAACTCGAATGCATCAAGAAGCTGCTCGGCGCGGCACTGCTGGTGCTGAGTTTCCGCTACGGGATGATGGGCCTGCTCATCTTCAAGGCGGTCGACGAGGCGCTCTGCAGCGCGCTGAACGCGTGGCCGCTCGGCAAGCTTCTCGGCTACGGGCCCGGCAGGCAGTACCGGGATCTCGGCCCGGCAGCGCTCTGTTCGCTCCTCATGGGCGTTCTGGTCTATCGGATGGAGCGTCTACCGCTCAGTGCGCCGCTGCTTCTGCTCTCACAGCTTGCCGCAGGCATCGTGTGCTACGGAGTACTCGCCGCGCTGTTCCAGCGCGACATGCTGCGTTATCTCCGGAATTTTGTCAGGATGAGAGGAAAACAGGCATGACACAGAAAAAAGAACGCCCGCTCGTCAGTATCTGCGCGGTCTGCTATAACCACGCGAACTACCTTAGGCAGGCGCTGGATGGCTTTCTCGCCCAGCGGGGCGACTTTGACACGGAAATACTGGTCCACGATGACGCCTCGACCGACGGCTCCGCGGAGATTCTGCGGCGCTATGCCGCGCGCTACCCGGATAAAATTTTCCCGATTTTACAGGAGGAAAATCAGTACAGTCGGGGGAGACAAAACATCTCAGGTATTTTCAACTTCCCGCGCGCGCGGGGCAAGTACATCGCTCTGATGGACTGCGACGACTACTGGTGCAATCCCGGTAAACTGGAGGCGCAGGTGAGCTATCTGGAAGCGCATCCGGACTGTGCGATGACCGTGCACGCGGCGGCCGTCAAAAACGACCGCGGCGAGCTCGTGAACCGGAATTTGATGCGCCCTTACCGCGGCGATCGCGATTTGAGTCCCGCGGAACTAATCGACAAGGCGGGAAGTTTTCCCTTCGGGGCGATGCTTCTTCGCCGCGAAGTTGTCGAAAACTTGCCGGACTGGTATTTCCGCTGCCCGGTCGGCGATCGGCCGCTGGAACTCCTCGCGGCGTTAAAGGGATACTGCCACTATGCGGACCGCTTTGACAGCGTGTACCGTTTTCACGGCGCGGGGTCCTGGACCGAGGAGATGAAGAGCGGCGATTTCAAAAAGAAGCAAGATCGCTATGCCCTTGCGATGCGGGAGCTATACCGCGCCTTTGACCGGGAGAGCGGCGGGCGCTATCACCGCGAAGCGGTTTCGGCCGCGCGGCGCGTCTACTTTTTGACGCGGGTAAATCTTCGGGATTACGGCGAGATTTTCTCGCCGCGCTACCGGCGCTATTACCGGGAACTCTCTCTCCGGGATCGCTGCTTTATCCGAGCGGAGCGGACGCTGCCCTTCTTATTTTCGGGGCTCCGCCGTCTGAGAGACCGGATATTCCGGCAAGAGGGATAAAATCCGCTTTAAGTCCCGCGCGGGGAGCTGACCCGGCGCAGAACTTTCCCGCAGAGCGCCGAAACTCAGGCAGGAGCCGAATTCTGCACAGGAGATGCGGCTCAGAACGCCGTGCGGTCCCATGCCGATCAGGACAAAGGGACGGTCGGCGGTCTGTCTCTGAGCAGCGGAGAACCGTAAGAGTGAGAGAAGATCCTCGGTGGTTCCGGTCATGACAGCGAGTTTCAGGATGTCGGCATTGCAGTCTTGCATCCGCTGAAAGGTTTCGCGCATCACCTGCGGTGCGGGGGTTCCGTCAAAGAAGTGGCGGGATGCGATGACGGGGATATGTTCGCGCTGCAGCGCGGCGATGTGCGCGGCGGGATCCGGAAGGCCGGAGAAGAGCTCTACGTCCAATAAGTCGGGGAGCTGTTCCTTGGCGAGCCGCAGTTGGAATTCTCGATAGGCTGCCGCGTCGAACGGCAGGCGGCCGCCCTCCGGGAGACTCCGGAAAGTGATGAGGAGCGGGAGAGAACCGAGAGACTGTTTCAACTCCCGCGCGAGCGCGAGGAGCGCCTCGGTGTCCGGAAACGGCGACAGACAGTCAATGCGCCACTCGACAAGATCGGCGGCGCTGTCCGGCAGAGCGTCGAGCTCCGCCCGCAGTGCGGTCCGGTCGCTTCCGACCAGCGGGACAGCGACCTTGACCGGACCGCGCCCGAGTGTAAGAGTTCCGAGTCTGACTTCGCGCATAATGAGCCTCCCTAAGGTGAATTAGAGGTATTTTATCGGAGACACTGCGGAAACGCAAGCAAAGAGAGAAGGAGAAGGCATGGCAGAGAGCGGCATTTACGGCAATTTTACGGAGACACTGTTTGCAGTCAAGAAGAAACTCGAGCTGCAGATTCTGGCCTGGAATGAGGAGGCAGCGCAGCGCGGCGAGCACAAGTGTTTTGAGCACCTGACGAGCAGGGTAAAAACCGAACGCAGCATGCGGGACAAGCTTCTCCGCAGGGGCCTCGAAGAGACCACGGAGAATGCGCTCTGCCGCCTGACCGACGCAATCGGCCTCCGGATTGTGACCCGCTTTGTCGACGACATCTACCGCGTGAAGGCAAAACTCGCGGCACTGCCGGGTGTGGAAATTGCGGAGGAAAAGGACTATATTCAGAATGTCAAGCCGAGCGGTTACCGGAGCCTGCATCTCATACTCCGCTGCGAGACCAATGCGCCGGATTTCTACGGGCGGGTGCCGGGACAGTTCTTTGTCGAAGTGCAGATTCGCACGATTGCGATGGACTCCTGGGCGAGTCTCGAGCACGAGATGCACTACAAGCGGGAGGGCGGCAACCGCGCGTTGATTGCGGCAGAGTTAAAGCATGTCGCGGACGATCTGGCCTCCTGCGATCTCTCGATGCAGACGATACGCAATATGATCAGAAAGGAGGAAGCATGAAGCTTTTATTTGCCGAAGACGAGGTGGAGCTGTCGCGCGCCGTCTGTGCGATTCTCCGCCACCAGGGCAATGAGGTGGATCCGGCCTATGACGGAGAAGAAGCGCTCCGAAAGGCGCGTGCCGGCAGCTACGACTGCATGGTCATGGATGTGATGATGCCGCGACAGGACGGCATCTCGGTGGTGCGGACCCTTCGCGCGGAGGGTGACAGGACGCCCATCATTATTCTGACCGCGAAGACCCAGCTTGAGGACAAAATCACGGGGCTCGACGCAGGCGCAGATGATTATCTCACAAAGCCCTTTGCGATGCGGGAGCTGCTCGCCCGGATCCGCAGCATGGCGCGGCGCTCGGGGTATCAGGAAGAGCGCATTCAGGCCGGCAATGTGACCCTGGACATGGGGGAGCAGGAGCTCAAGGCGTTTAGTTCCATCCGCATCGGCAGCAAGGAGGCACGCCTCATGGAAATTTTCATACGGAACCCGGGTAAGCTCCTCGGGAGCGAGGAACTTTTCCGGCGGGTCTGGGGCGAGAGCGAGGAGAGCGGCGATGAGCAGCTGTTTCTCTACATTTCGTATCTTCGCCAGAAGCTTGGCGCGATTCAGGCGGATCTCCTGATTGAGGGGGAGCGCGGCGGCAGCTTTGTGCTCCGGCAGCGGGATGCCTGAGACAGGGAGAACAGGAATGGCACGAAAACTGAAGCGGCAGTTTGTCCTGGTCGCGACGAGCGCCGTGTTTGCCGTTCTGGTGCTGGTTCTGATGCTGGTCAACCGGATGAGCTATCTCTCCCTCTATGAGAACAGTATGGATACGCTCGAACTCATCAGCTACTACGGCGGCGCCCTACCGGGGCGCATCGGCAGTTCGGAAGAAGAAGTAGAGCTGCCGCATGCGGCACGCTATTTTTCGGTCCAATACGAACAGGAGAGTGCCGCCCTGACGCCGGTGATGAGCCTCGGCGGCATGGGGACGGAGGAGTTGCAGGCGCTCAGCATCCGCGCGCTCCATATGCCGAGACCCCGGGGGCTCCTCTGGAACGGCAAGCAGCATTATTTTTTCCTGCGCCGGGAAGGCAGTGATAAGACCCTGCTCTGTTTTCTCGATGTGAGCAGCGATTTTCGCGAGTTGCGGCGCATCTGGCGGGACAGTTGCCTCGCATCGGGAGCGGTGCTGTTCCTGTTCGGCTTCATCATGCTGCTGCTCTCGGCGCGGGCGGTGGAGCCTGTGGTTCGGAACATGGAGAGCCAGAAGCGCTTTATCACGAATGCGAGCCATGAGTTAAAGACGCCGATTGCGGTGATTTCCGCCAATGTGGAGCTCCTCGAGATCATGCACGGCAGTTCCGAGTGGACGGACAGCATTCTGCACCAGGTGCGGCGTTTAAGCAGACTTGTGGATGACCTCATTGTGCTGACGCGCGTCGAGGAGGGCATCCAAAAGGAGTTGAGCCGCCAGAGCTTTACGGCAGCTGTGCGGCAGAGCGCCGAGGCTTTTTATCCGGTCGCGGAGCAGCAGGGGAAGCATCTCAGCGCCGACATCGCGGACAATGTCACGGCGACTGCGACGGAGCGGGAGCTCCCGGAGCTCGTGAACATTCTGCTCGACAATGCGGTCAAGTATTGCGACAAGGGCGGAACCGTGCGCATCCGACTCGTGCGGCGCGGAAACTGGCGCGGCAGCGTACTCACGATTTCAAATGATTATGCGGAGGGCGCAGAGGTCGATTGCAGTCGCTTTTTTGACCGCTTTTACCGCGAGGACAAGTCTCACAACTGCAGGAAAGAGGGTTACGGCATAGGGCTCTCGATGGCAGAGGGCATTGTCCGCATGTATAAGGGACAGATCCGCGCGCAGTGGCGGGATAAGGTCATGTACTTTATCGTACAACTGCCAAGTTGAAAAGGAGATAGAAGCAATGGAGAATCAAAAGAAGCAGGGCGGCATTTATGACGCGAGAACGCTCGGGCGGGGGCGCATGTTGCTGCTTGGCCTGCAACACATGTTTGCGATGTTCGGCGCGACCGTACTGGTGCCCATTCTCGTGGACAGCTATTTTCACGGCGAGGGACTGTCCGTTCAGGTGACGCTTTTCATGGCGGGGGCCGGAACCCTCTTTTTTCACCTCTGCTCGAAGTTCAAGGTGCCGGCTTTCCTCGGCTCCTCGTTCGCCTTTCTCGGCGGTTTCGCGACCGTAGCGGAGCTGAACACGGGCATCTACGCGAATATGAGTTACGGGGAAAAGCTGCCCTATGCCTGCGGCGGCATTGTGATCGCGGGGCTTTTGTACCTGGTCCTCGCGGCGGTGATCAAGCTGATCGGCGTGAAGCGGGTCATGCGCTTTTTGCCGCCGGTCGTGACCGGCCCCATCATCATCTGCATCGGACTTTCGCTCGCGGGTACGGCCATTTCCTCGGCAGAGACCAACTGGCTGCTCGCGCTGATTGCGCTCTGCACGATTGTGGTCTTCAATATCTGGGGCAAGGGTATATTCCGCATCATTCCGATTCTGATGGGCGTCGTGGTCGCCTATGCGGCGGCGCTGATTTTCTACGCGATTGGTCTGCGGAACGCGGACGGCAGCGCGGTCATGGATTTTTCGAGAATTGCGGGGAGCCCGATATTCGGCGTGCCGCCGTTTCAGCTCTGCAAGTTTGACCTGACGGCGATTCTCGTGATGGCGCCGATTGCGATTGCGACGATGATGGAACACATCGGCGATATCTCGGCAATCTCGGCGACCGTCGGCGAAAACTTCATTGAGGATCCGGGTCTGCACCGTACACTGATCGGCGACGGCCTTG
The DNA here is from genome assembly GCF_057248925.1 of Stomatobaculum sp. Taxonomy (NCBI): domain Bacteria; kingdom Bacillati; phylum Bacillota; class Clostridia; order Lachnospirales; family Lachnospiraceae; genus Stomatobaculum; species Stomatobaculum sp. The sequence continues at coordinate 72,723 of NZ_DBHIHF010000005.1, read as the reverse complement.
CGACCTCGCTCTCGGCATTTTTCGGCGGTCCGGCGAATACGACCTACGGCGAGAACACCGGCGTCCTTGAGCTCTCGCATGTCTACGATCCGCGGGTCATCCGGCTCGCGGCGCTCTATGCGATTCTGCTCTCCTTTGTGCCGCGCTTTGCGGCAGTCGTGGCCTCGTTGCCGACAGCCATTATCGGCGGCATCAGCTTTATCCTCTACGGTATGATTTCGGCCATCGGCGTCCGGAACGTGGTCGAGAACCGCGTGGACTTTTCGAACAGCCGTAACCTCATCATCGCGGCCGTCATTCTGGTCTCGGGCCTCGGTTTCTCGAAGGGACTTAGCTTCACGGTCTTCGGCACGCCGATTACGCTGACGGCGCTCGCCATCGCTTCGATTGCCGGTGTGCTTCTGAATGCGATTCTGCCCGGAAACGACTATCACTTCGGGGAGAATCAGCGCGGCGATGCGATGCGCGGCGTCTCGATGAAGAATTGACGGCGTGTTGCCATAGCCACTTGCGGCTGCTGTGACAGCTGTGGTAGAATCAATGTGAATCGAAATTGTCAAGAATGTTGCGGCCGGGTTTCCGGCGGAGCAATACGGAAGGAGCAAATATGGCGGAAGAGAAGAAGGCTTTGGTCACAAAGGACATGTTGGTCGGAGAAATCATCAGCAAGTATCCGGATGCGGCATTCGCACTGATGCAGTGCGGCATGGGTTGCATCAGCTGCCCGGCCTCGCAGGCGGAGTCTTTGCAGGATGCGAGCATGGTGCACGGCATGAATGCGGATGAGGTTGTCGACTATGTGAACGAGTACCTGCAGTTCCAGGCAAGCCAGAAGGAAGAAGGCAAGGCAGAGTAACGAAGTTTTCTTGGCCCGCGCGGGGAGACCTGTGCGGGCTTTTTTTAAAACGGGGAGAAGGCAATGACACTCTATCAGGCACTCTGTTATTTTGTGATTTATGCGTTCCTTGGCTGGGTCGTGGAGGTCGCGTTTCACGCGCTGCGTCTTGGGAAAATCATCAACCGCGGTTTCTTAAACGGCCCGGTCTGCCCGATCTACGGCTTCGGCATGCTGGCCATCTGTGCACTCATGAATGTGCTCGCACCCGGGCAGGAGGAAGCGGTGGGATTGCCGACTCTCTTTCTGGCGGGTATTGTCTTTACGACCTCAATCGAATTGCTCGGCGGCTGGCTCTTAAATACCTTTTTCCACGCGCGCTGGTGGGACTACAGCAAGGAGCCGTTTCAGTTTCACGGCTATATCTGTCTGCGGTTCAGTATCCTCTGGGGGCTTGGCACCGTGTTTATGATACGCATTGTGCATCCGCTGGTGCGCGGCTATGTGCGGCTGTTTCCGCCCGCGCTCGGACAGTGGCTGCTGGCGTTCGCCTACCTCACGCTGCTCGTCGACTTTGTCGCCTCGGTGCTGACGGCGCACAAACTGAGCCGGGATCTCGGTGAGCTCGGCAAACTCAGAGACCGGATTCGCGCGGTCTCCGACGGGCTGAGCCAGCGAATCGGCGAAGACAGCATTCGCGCCAAGGCGGAGCTGGAACGGCAGCGCAGTGCGGCGGAGGCGCGCTTTGCGCTCCTCGAGAAGCGGGCGGAGAGGACACGCTTTTTTGGCACCGGGCGCATGTTGAATGCCTTTCCCGAGCTGAAACCCAACTGGCATGCGGAGCTTTTGCAGGAGCTGAGAGAGCATCTCGGCGGAAAAAAGCACTAAATGCCCAAAATGTGGAGCAAAGATGTCATATTTCCGGCAGTTCTGACAACTTGCGGAGTGTGGATACATAGAGTACAATCGGCTACACAAGCGCGACGAAGCGCAGACTGAAAGGAGAATTGAGATGAAGTACATTTGCAACGTTTGCGGTTACGTTTACGATGAGACGACCGGTGATCCGGATAACGGCATTGCGGCAGGCACCAAGTGGGAGGATGTCCCGGAGGATTTCGTATGTCCGCTCTGCGGCGTCGGCAAGGATGAGTTCTCCGCGGAGGATTGATCGCCGGTAGCATCACAGGAAAGAGCGGGGGCTTTGCGCATGCAAGGCCCCTGTTTTCGCTGTCCGGAAGGAGGGAACGATGTATATCATCGCGGGCCTGGGAAATCCCGGGCGGGAGTATGAGAAGACAAGACACAATGCAGGCTTCGAGGTGATTGACTGCCTCGCGGCACAGCTGCAGGTTTCAAACTGGGAGAAGAAGCACAAGGCGCTCGCCGGGAAAGCGATATACGCGGGCGAAAAACTGTTGCTCTTAAAGCCCCAGACCTATATGAACCTCTCGGGGGAGAGCCTTCTCAGTGCGGCGGCCTTTTACCGGGTGACACCGGATCACATTCTCGTGATTTCAGATGACATCGACCTCGCGGAGGGAAGACTCCGGATCCGGAAGAGCGGCAGTGCCGGCGGGCACAACGGGCTGAAGTCGATTATCTCGAACCTGGGCTCCGGCGATTTTATCCGCGTCCGCGTCGGCGTGGGCAGTAAGCCCGCGGGCTGGGATCTCGCGGACTATGTGCTGGGGCGCGCAAAGGGCGAGGACGCCGAGAAGATGGAGCAGGCCTACCGCGATGCCGCCGAGGCCGTGCTTTCGATTCTCGAAGAAGGGGTTGACCGGACGATGAACAAGGTGAACCGGAAAGAGCAGGGTCAATGAGCAGATTTCGGAATCCGCTGCAGGCGCTGGATGTCTACCGGGCGCTCACGGAAAAGCTTCGGCGCCGCGAGGGTCCGGTGCTGGTCAGCGGTCTTGCGGACGCCGCAAAGGGACAGTTTGCCGAGGCACTCGGCGACGAGCGGTACCCTCTTAAATTATTGGTGTCCTACGACGAGGTGCGGGCGCGGGAGCTACAGGAAGATCTGCAGAGCTTCGGCGCCGATGCGCTGCTCTATCCCGCGAAGGATTTGCTCTTTTTCGCGGCGGATGTGCGCAGCAACGAGCTCTCCGCGCTCCGGATTGATATCCGCCGCCGCATTGCGGAGAGCGGGAGCGGGTTTGTCGTGACGACGATTGACGGTCTGATGGACAAACTGGAGGCGCCGGAGCGCTTTTTGCGCCGCTGCCTCCGGATCACGGCGAGCGACCGTCTGCAGCTCAGTGAGACTGTCAAGGAACTCTCGGCGCTTGGCTATGAGCGGACGGCCGAGGTGGACGGGCGCGGTCAGTTTTCGGTGCGCGGCGGCATTCTGGATGTGTTTCCGGTCACCGGAGACGCACCGGTGCGAATCGAACTCTGGGACGATGAAATCGACTCCATGCGCTACTTCGACGCGGAGACGCAGCGCTCCACGGAGCCCGCGGAAGAAATCCGGATTTACCCGGCACAGGAGGAGCTGCTCGGCGGCAGCGACTCCTTTTTGCGCTATTTTTCGGGGGACAACAGTCTGCTGATTCTGGACGAACCGGCGCGCCTCCGCGAGAGAGCGCGCGAAGTGGAGCGGGAATATCTCGAGAGTGCGGAGGGCAAGGCGGAGACGCAGCAGGCGGCGGAGGCGATTGTGACGGCGGACCTGCTCTTTGAGGACTTGCAGAGCAGCCGGACGGTTTGTCTCGCGGGACTGGACACGCGTCTGCCGGATTTTAAAATCCGCAGTGAGTTCTCGATTGCCGCAAAGAGCGTGGCGAGTTTCCCCGGCAATTTCGACTTGCTGTTAGAAGACTTGCGGCGCTATCGGAGAGAGCGCTGGGCCGTGATTCTGATGACGCCGTCCAGAACCAGGGCACGGCGACTCGCCGAAAATCTGAGGAGCTATGAGCTCTCGGCGTATTGTCCGGACGAGGACACAGACGAGTTACCCGCCGCAGAGCCCGGCAGTATTCTGCTGCTACAGGGAAAGCTGCACCGGGGCTTTGAGTACCCGCTGCTCCGCTTCGCGCTCCTTGCGGAGAGCGATCTCTTCGGGCGGCGGAAGGAGAAGAAGTCGCGGAAGCGGAAGGCAGAGCAGGCGGGCAGCCGGATTTCCGCGCTCTCGGAACTCGCGGTCGGGGACTACGTGGTACACGAGGAGAACGGCCTCGGCATCTACCGCGGCGTCGAGAAGATAGAGACCGACGGCGTCGCGCGGGACTATATCAAAATCGAGTACAAGGACGGCGACAACTTCTATGTCCCGGCGACCCGCCTCGACGCGATTCAGAAATACGCTTCGGCGGAGGCCGTCGTGCCGAAGTTAAACCGCCTCGGCAGCCCGGAGTGGAGCAGAACCAAGACGCGCGTGAAGCGCGCCGTGCGGGAAATCGCAAAGGAACTGGTGACCCTGTACGCCGCACGGCTCAAGGAGAAGGGGCATCGCTACGGCCCGGACACGGTGTGGCAGACCGAATTTGAAGAACTCTTCCCCTATGCGGAGACCGGAGATCAGCTGCAGGCGATTGCCGATGTGAAGGAGGACCTCGAGGAGGGAAAGATCATGGACCGCCTGGTCTGCGGCGACGTCGGCTACGGCAAAACCGAGATCGCGCTCCGCGCGGCCTTCAAGGTCGTGCAGGAAGGCTATCAGGTCATTTTCCTCGTGCCGACCACGATACTCGCCCAGCAGCACTACAACAATTTCTCGCAGCGCTTAAAAGACTTTCCGGTGCGAATCGATCTCCTGTGCCGTTTCCGGAGCGCCACCGAGCAGAAAAAGACGCTCGCGGATTTTTCGCGCGGAACGGTCGATATCCTGATCGGCACCCACCGCGTGCTCTCAAAGGACATCAAACCCCATAAGCTCGGGCTTCTCATCATCGATGAGGAGCAGCGCTTCGGCGTCGCGCACAAGGAGAAGGTGAAGCAGCTCCGGAAGGACGTCAATGTGCTGACGCTCTCGGCGACGCCGATTCCGCGGACACTGCACATGAGTCTCGCGGGCATACGAGAGCTCTCGGTTCTCTCCGAGCCGCCGCAGGACAGGCAGCCGGTGCAGACCTATGTGATGGAACAAAGCCCTGCGATTGTGCGGGAGGCCGTGCAACGCGAGCTGAACCGGGGCGGCCAGGTCTACTATGTCTGCAATAAGATCAGCCGTCTGCCGGAAATTGCGGCAAAGCTCGCGGCGGAGCTCCCGGATGCGGAGGTCGCCTATGCGCACGGGAAAATGCAGGAGCGCGAACTGGAGCGCATCATGCTGGATTTCATGAACGGCGAAATCGATGTGCTCGTCACGACGACGATCATCGAGACCGGCCTCGACATTCCGAATGTCAACACCATCATCATTGAACAGGCGGACCGCTTCGGGCTCTCCCAGCTCTACCAGCTCAGGGGGCGCGTCGGTAGATCCTCGCGAATCGGCTATGCCTTTTTACTCTACCAGCGGGGCAAGCTGCTCCGCGAAGAGGCCGAGAAGCGGCTCCGCGCGATTCGCGAGTTCACGGAGCTTGGCAGCGGCATACGAATTGCCATGCGCGACCTGGAGATTCGCGGCGCGGGCAATGTGCTCGGCGCCGAGCAGCACGGCCACATGCAGGCGGTCGGCTATGACCTCTACTGCAAGCTCCTGAATCAGGCGGTGCGCCGTCTGACCGGTCAGGAAGCGGAGGAAGAGGAGGAGACCGTGCGCGCGACGGTCGAAGCCGAGGCGAGCGCCTATATTCCGGACAGTTATGTGAAGAGCGAAGAGCAGAAGCTTGACCTCTACCAGAGAATCGCGCTGATTCAAAACGAAGAGGACGAGCGGGAGATGCAGGATGAGCTGATTGACCGCTTCGGCGACATGCCGATCGAAGTCACAAATCTCCTGCTGATTGCCCGGATTCGCGCTTCGGCGGAAAAGGTGCGGGCATCCGAAGTCAAGGTGAAGCGCGAGAGCACCCGCGTCACGATGGCAGAGACTGCGGTGCTCGACACGGAAAAGCTGCCCGGCCTGCTCTCCGACTACGCCGGTCACCTCTCGGTGCGCCCGGCGCGCCCGGTCGAATTCCTGCTGACCAAGCAGAGCGCGCGGCGCGCGGAGGATGCGATGTTGCGGGAAACACTGGCGCTTTTTCAGCGTTTTGAGGCGCTTTTGCCTGAAAAAACGACCTTGGATATTGACAACAGGGAAGAGCCCCGCTATAAAGGTAAAGAGTAAAAGGAACCATAACACAGGAGGATTCAAGGATGAATAAGACCGAGTTGGTAGCTGCGATCGCAGAGAAGGCAGAGATTTCCAAGAAGGATGCCGAGGCAGCACTGAAGGCATTCACGGAGACTGTCGAGCAGGAGCTCGTCAAGGGAGAGAAGATCCAGCTTGTCGGCTTCGGAACCTTCGAGATTTCCGAGAGACCTGCGCGCGAGGGCAGAAATCCGAGAACAGGCGAGAGCATGAAGATTGCCGCTGCAAAGACCCCGAAGTTCAAGGCCGGCAAGGCTCTGAAGGACGCTGTCAACGCCTGAGATGAGAATAGACAAGTTTCTGAAAGTCTCCCGCCTGATTAAGCGCCGCACGGTCGCGAACGAGGCGTGCGACGCAGGACGAGTGCTGGTGAACGGCAAAGCGGTCAAGGCCTCCTATGAAGTCAAAAAGGGAGATGTCCTTGAACTACTTTTCGGGCAGCACACGGTCAAGGCGGAGGTCTTAGACCTTGCGGAGACCACCAAAAAAGAAGAAGCAAAGGAATTGTTTCGCTATCTGTGATTCCGGAGCTTCCAAGAAAAACAGCGTCGCCTGCAGTCAAGGCGGCGCGTTTTTTTGCATAAAATTGAAAAAATGCCCTGTCTGGAGTAAAATAAAAATAGGGGATGTATGCGACGAGAGGGGGCAGAGGTATGGTTCGGAATCAAAAAAAAGCCCGGAAAAAGAAAAGTTTCAGAGCCCGTTTTTTGGCGGCTCTCTATGTTCTGCCGCTGATGCTGCTTGCGGTGCTGGTACTGCAGCGCTGTCAGAAAAACATAGAGCGGGCGGAAAAAATCGAAAAACAGACCAAGGAATTGGCAGCAAAGTATCAGAGTGAGGTCGAGCGAAACGATTCCCTCCAAAAAGACAGCGCCATCGTCGACACCAAAGAGTATGTCGTGAAAGTGGCAAAAGAGAAGTTGGGACTCGCGGACCCCGGCGAAGTGATCTTTAAAGTAGAGCACTGAGGCAGACGGTGGGGAGAAAGAAGGTGCGGGACAGCTTGGAAGCGGCGGTGCGGCAAAGCGGCGTAATCGAAGAAAGCGATGCCCTGTTGCTCGCGGTGAGCGGCGGCGCCGACTCGACGGCGTTGCTCTGCTGTCTCGCGGCGCTCCGCGAGGCGCTGAACCTGAGACTCGCGGTACTCCATGTAAACCACGGGCTCCGGGGCGAAACGGCGGCGCGGGATGCTGCCTTTGTCGAGGCGCTCTGCGCGGAAAAGAAAATCCCGTTTTTTCTGGCAGAAGTTGATGTGCGTAGCGCGGCTGTGTCCGCGCACCGATCTCTCGAGGACATCGGGCGGGAACTCCGCTATGCGGCACTCGAAGAGACAGCAGAACGCTGGGGAAAAGACCTCGGACGCCCGGTCAAGATTGCGACCGCACACACGGAAGAGGATGCGGCGGAGACTGTGCTCTTACAGCTGGCCCGCGGGAGCGGCCTGAAAGGCGCTGCCGGGATTCCGCCAAGACGGGGGCGCATTGTGCGCCCGCTGCTCGCGGTCTCCAGGCGGGAGATTGAGGCCTATCTCGCGCGGCTTCACCAGCCGCATGTGGAGGACGAGAGCAATGCGACAGCGCTCTTTGCGAGAAACCGCCTGCGGAGAGAGATTCTGCCGCGCCTTTGCGCGGAAATCAACGCGGAGGCAGTGTCTCACCTGGCTCGTGCGGGACAGTATTTCCGCGAGGCCGACGCCTATTTCGAGGCACTGTCGCGCGAAAAGGCGGACAGACTCATACGGCGTGAAAAGGGTGGCGCGAGCTGTGACTGCGTGCTGCTGAACCGGGAGCCGTCGATTGTTCGAAGCTATCTCCTCTGGCAACTCCTCGAAGCAGCCGGGGGAAGCAGGCAGAACTTCACCGCGCGGCACACGGAAGCTCTGCAGGCACTTGCCGGCAAGGTGCGGGGCAAGCGCGTCTCTCTCCCGCAGGGGCTTTTTGCGGAGCGGCGGGGCGAGCGCCTTGTTCTGTTTCGACCGGAAGGAACGGCGGAGTATCCTGTCTTTTCGGAAGCGGCTGTGCGGAAGAGGCTTCACGCCCGAATCTTTCCGTATGTGCAGGGGGAACCGATTCCCGGCGGGCGCTTCCTCCAGTGGTTTGACCGGGACAAGATGCCGGCGGATTATGAAATCAGGACGCGCCGTCCGGGCGATCAACTTGCACTGCGGGGCGGCGGGCACAAGAGTCTCCGCGCGCTTATGACAGAGAAGAACGTGCCGGTAGAATTGCGGGAACGGCTCCCGCTGCTCACGGCAAAGGGGGAGATTATCTGGGCAATCGGCCTTCGGCGGAGTGCTCTGTATCAGGTGGACGAGACGACAACAACAATCTTGGAATTGCGATACGAAGGGGAAGAAACATGGGAGAACATGTGAAGATAATGTTTCGGGAGGAAGAGGTCAACCAAAGAATTCAGGAGGTTGCGGATCAGATTAACCGCGATTACGGCGACACGCCGCTGCACCTCATCTGCATTCTGAAGGGCGGCGCGATGTTCATGTGCGAGCTCGCGAAGCGGCTCACGATGCCGGTCTCGTTTGATTTTATGTCGGTCTCGAGCTACAACGGCACGGAGTCGAGCGGCGTGGTGCGGATTGTCAAGGATCTCGACGAGTCGCTCGAGAACAAGCACGTCCTGATTGTCGAGGACATCATCGACACCGGCCGCACGCTCGCCTACCTCATCGAGGTGCTGGAAAAGAGAGGGCCGAAGGACATTCACCTCTGCACCCTGCTCGACAAGCCGGAGCGCCGCGTGAAGAAGCAGGTCACAGTGGACTATGTCTGCTTCACGATTCCGGACCGCTTCGTGGTCGGCTACGGCCTCGACTACGATCAGAAATACCGGAATTATCCGTACATCGGCGTCGTCGAGTTCGAAGACGAAAAAGCATAAGAGAAGTACCGTACGCCGGACAGGGACAGTCCGGGACAAAGGCGGGGCAATTTCCGCAGAGAGGTGTTACAGGGCAAAGCAGAAGACAGCGAGGAGATCAGAGCTCTTTCGTGACAGGAAAGAAAAACGCATCACAGACGAGTGTTACCGCGAAGCAAGCGACAACAGGGGACATTGCATCGGGACAGCTTGGAATATGCGCCGCGCGACTGCTCGGAAAAACAGAAGGAAGTTGGCATAGGGCATGGATAGAAACGCATTTTTCAGCGACACAAATGAACATTACGTCACGGAGTGGATACAGGGGAGCTGCTGTACCCTGCGGGTGCGGTTTCGCGCGGCACTCGCCGACAAGCTTCGCGTGAGTTTGCTGTTACAGGAGAGAGAAGAGACGGTTTCGCTCTCGCCGGTCAGCGGCGGCAGCCGCTTTCGCGAATACGCCTGTACGTTTGTGACAGAGAGTCCGGTCTCCTGGCTCTTTTTGATTGAGGACGGAGAGAGCGGAGAAAAGCTCTACTACGACAGGCGGGGAAGCAGTAAAACGGCGCGCCCCGAACTCTGCTTCCAGCACATTCCGGGGTTTCGGACGCCGGACTGGGCCAAGGGCGCCGTGATGTACCAGATTTTTGTGGATCGTTTCCGGGACGGCAATTCCGCAAACGATGTGGATACGGACGAGTATCTCTACATTGGGCTCCCGGTGCAGCACATCGAGAACTGGGATGAAAAGCCCTCGGCCTTCGATGTCGGCTATTTTTACGGGGGCGATCTCTCGGGCGTGCGCGAAAAGTTCGCCTATTTAAAAAACCTCGGCGTCGAAGTCATCTATTTCAATCCGCTCTTTGTGTCGCCGTCCAATCACAAATACGACACCCAGGATTATGAGCACATCGATCCGCATCTCACGGTGATTGCGGAGGACGGCGGAGAGCTGCTTCCGGCGGAGGCGGGTGATAACCTCAATGCGACGCGCTACCAGAAGCGGAGCGCGGATCCGAAGAATCTCGAGGCGTCCGACCGCTTTTTTGCGGCATTTACCGAGGAGGCTCACCGCTTCGGGTTCCGCATTCTCCTGGACGGCGTCTTTAACCACTGCGGTTCCTTCCATAAGTGGCTGGACCGCGAAAAAATTTATGCGCGCGAGGGCGGCTATGCGCCGGGCGCGTATCTGACGCCCGACAGCCCGTATCGCAAGTATTTTGTCTTTGCCGACAACCGCCCGGAGGCCTGGCCGGACAACAAGAGCTATGACGGCTGGTGGGACAATGACACCTTGCCCAAGTTAAACTACGAGGCGAGCCCCGAACTCGCGGAACAGATTTTGGAAGTCGGCGAAAAGTGGTTAAAGCCGCCCTATCAGGCGGACGGCTGGCGCCTCGATGTCGCCGCCGATCTCGGGCACTCGCCGGACTATAATCACAGTTTCTGGCAGCGCTTCCGCAGCCGCATCAAGGCCGTGCGAGAGGATGCGCTGATTCTGGCGGAGCACTACGGAAGTCCGGCGTCCTGGCTAAACGGCAGGGAGTGGGACTCCGTGATGAATTACGACGGCTTTATGGAGCCGGTCAGCTGGTTTCTGACCGGCATGGAGAAGCATTCGGACAGCAGGGATCCCGGGCTTCGCGGCAACGGCGCGTACTTCTGGGACAAGATGAGCCTTGCAATGGCAAAACTGCCGGAGCCCTCGCTCCACACGGCAATGAACCAGCTCTCGAACCACGACCACTCGCGCTTTTTGACGCGGACCAACGGCAAAGTCGGGAGACTCGCGGAACTCGGTTCGGCGGCGGCGGAAGAGGGCGTGCAGCTCTCTGTGATGCGGCAGGCGGCACTGATGCTCTTTACCTGGCCCGGTGCGCCGACCATGTACTACGGTGATGAAGTCGGTGTCTGCGGCTTTACGGACCCGGACAGTCGGCGGAGTTATCCCTGGGGGCACGAGAATCTGGAGCTCCTCGAATATCACCGCTACCTCAGCAAGCTGCACCGCAACTCGGCGGCACTTCGCCGCGGTTCTCTGATTCCGCTCCTCATGGAGCAGGATCTGGTCTGCTACGGCAGAGTCTACGGGCGGGAGCAGGCACTGATTTTTGTCTACACGGGCGCCGAGGAAAAATTGCTCCGACTCCCCTACTGGAAACTGGCGGATTCGATTCCGCAGAGCGTGAAGCGCGTTATGTTAACCTATGAAAACGGCTACAATGTGGGGCATGTCCGCTATGTCCTCGAGGACGGTATGATTCTGGTCTATGTGACCAAAAATTCGGCGGGGATTTATCTCGGCACGGCACCGTCATAAAAAAGACTTGCCGTGCGAGAGAGGCTATGCTATACTCTGAATGTCCGAGATATGGACAGACGCGATAGTGGCGTAGTTGGTAACGCGCGACCTTGCCAAGGTCGAGACCGCGGGTTCGAGTCCCGTCTATCGCTCTCGCTTCTCCCCGCAATCTGCCGTCACTCCCTTGACGACGGGTTGCGGGGATTTTTTCATAGAAGCAAGGTCGCGGAGGTGAGAAGCTTGGGAAAAGAAGAACCGAAATTACCGGAGTGGCCGAAACTGCCGGGTGAGGAAGAGACGGAGAAGCGCAGTGCCGCACGGGACAGGCGATTTCGGCAGCAGTTACCGGCTCTGTTCGGTCTCGCAATGCTTTGTGTCAGCGCTCGGATTGCAAACGATATCCCGGCTGTCCCGCCGCGGGCAATCATAGCGGTTCTGGATCTGGTCCTGATTTACTGGCTGGCCACAAGGCGCAGGTAAGCATGGCGCGGTAGGCAGACTGAATTGCGAAAGGAGTAAACCATCATGAAACTGAGACACTTGCAGGCAACGGCAGCGGCAACACTGCTCTGTGGCAGTGTTTTGCTCGGAAATGTGACGAGTTATGCGGCAATCGGAAAAATCGTGAAGGCCGGGGAGGTCAAGCAGACTGAGAGCGATACCGCAGCGCGGCGCGGTCGGGTGGAAAAGCCGATCGATGAAGTCTATGCGCCGCGCGAGGCAAAGACCGAGAAGAATGAAATTAAGGCGGAGGCAAAGCCGCAGGAAACGACAGCGGCTTTGCAAAATAGCGCAGCGAAAGCCACAGAGGCGAGCAAGGCGAAGACCGCGCAGGAGAGCACCGTGCCTGCGCTGAATCAGGGCAGCAGCAAAGCCGCGCAGAAAAACGGCAGCGCAACGCAGGCACTCCTGGCGCCGTCGAAGCCGAAGGACAGCACGGCGACGACCGCGGCGGCAGCGGATAACACGGCGGCGGCATCCGATCAGAAGAAGATTGATGTGACGGCGCTGAGCTATGATGTGTCCCGGTTCACACTCCCGGCGGATGCCAAGTCCCTGATTGTCGTCGAGGGCTTTGCGGTCAAGGGCGGCAAGGACACCTATCGCGAGACCAAGGTGAGCGATGAGTCGCGCTGGAATAAGGCGCGCGTCACGGTCTTTGTCAAAGATGAGGCGGGGCAGTGGCAGGCAAAGATTCAGTCCGCGGGAGTCTACGGCTACGGCGGTATGTCCGCAGAGCGGAAAACCGGCGACGGTACGACCCCGATCGGACTCTGGAAGACCGATACGCCCTTCGGACGAAATGCGGCCGAGGAGGGTTTCCCGTCCGATTACACGCACATTCAGGCGGAGGCAAAGCGCCAGTACTGGTCCGACCGCACTAATCGCCTCGAGAGCGCGGCCAAGGCGGCCGAGCAGAAGGGGGAAAAGCTCTGGGAGGACTGGGCAAAGAACATCTACGCCTATGCGCTGAACACCGGCTTTAACAAGGACAATCGCCAGCCCGGCACGGGCTCCGCGCTCTTTTTGCACTGCACGAGCAACGACAAACCGAGCACGGCGGGCTGTGTGGCCATTCAGCCGGAGGCGATGAAAGCGGTACTCCGCCAGTACGCAAAGGGCGGTATGTACATCGCGCAGGCCCCGGAGGGTCAGTTCGAGCAGGTCTACGGTGCGTTCAGCGAGAGCGGCGCGGCGGCAAAAGGAGAGTTCAAGGCTTCGACCAAGGAGCTCCCGGCGACCGCTACCGTAGTTTTACCGTGAGTCAAACTTACGAGAGACGGCGAAAGCCGTCTCTTTTTCTTAAGAGTATTGTCGCTTGCGGCGCACCGCAAGTAACTTTAAGATAGATAGAAACGCGTGTGGGGCGCGAGTGAGAGGAGAAAAGATGAGAAAAGCATATCTGACAGCGGCAGTGACAGTCTCGCTCTGTGCGGCACTTTCGTTCGGCGCAGCGGCAGCTTCGTTTCAATCGGTCAATCAGCAGATGTATGTCAGCGCGAGCAGCCTGAATGTGCGGACAGAGCCTTCGGCCGGCGCGAGCCGGGTGCGGAGCCTGACGCACGGCACGGCGGTACAGGTGAACGGACTTTCCGGAGAGTGGGCGCGCATTTCGCTCGGCGGCAAGAATTACTATGTCGCGAGCCGTTACTTGAGCAGCGGAAACAGCGCGGCGGCGAGCACGGCAACGGCAGCGGCGAGTACGCCGGTCTCTGTCCCGGAAGGTGTCACGGTCAGCGACATTTCGCTCAGCGACAACCTGCGCTTTGCCTCGTCCTCGAAGATTAAGACGGGGACCGCAAAGCTCTATAAGAATACCAAGGGAGCCTACGGTGATAAGGTAATCTGCGTGAATGCGGGGCATGGCACGAGCGGCGGTGAGCGCGTGAAGACGCTCTCGCACCCGGACGGCAGCCCGAAGGTCACGGGCGGCACGAACCAGCGCGGAGCGGTGGAGTCCATGGCGGTCTCCTCGGGCATGACGTTTCAGGACGGCACGCCGGAGAGCCGGGTCACTTTGCAGGAGGCACAGATTCTCCGCGATGTGCTCTTAAAGCGGGGCTTCAGTGTCCTCATGATACGCGAGGGCAGCGATGTGCAGCTCGACAACATTGCCCGCACGGTGCTCGCGAACAACTATGCGGCCTGCCACATTGCGGTTCACTGGGACAGCACCTCTTCCGATAAGGGCGCGTATTTCATGAGCGTGCCGGACGGCATGAAGAAGATGGATCCGGTCTCCTCGACCTGGCAAAAGAGCGAGGCCTTCGGCGAGGCGCTGATCGGCGGTCTCCGCGGCAAGGGCGTCAAAATTTTCGGCAGCGGCTCGATGGATGTGGATCTCACGCAGACCTCGTATTCGACGGTGCCGAGCGTGGACATTGAGCTCGGCGATAAAGTCTCGGATCACAGCGAGGCGACACTCCGAAAGCTCGCCGAGGGGCTTGCGGACGGCGTTACGCAGTATTTTACAAAATAAGACAGCACCGGAACGTGCGGGGAAGTCTTCCGAACGGCAGGGAAGACTTCCCTTTTCCTGTGCGGCGGGCTGTTTGCCCGGGGAGGAAGCGATGGGAGAAAAACTGACAAAGGCGGATGTCAAAAAGATAGAAGAGGAGATTGAGCACCGCAAGCTTGTGCTGCGCCCCGAACTGATTCAGGCAGTCAAGGAGGCGAGGGCGCAGGGCGATCTCTCCGAAAACTTTGAGTATTACGCCGCAAAGCGGGAAAAGAACCGGAATGAGAGCCGCATCGGCTATCTGGAGCGTATGCTGAAGTTTGCGACCATCATTGAGGATCGCGCCGCGGCCGATGAAGTCGGGCTCAATAAGATGGTGGAAGTCTATTTTGTCGATGAGGACGAGAGTGAGCGTTACAAGGTCGTGACTTCGATTCGCAGCGAGACGACGGAGGGGCGCATCTCGATCGAGTCGCCGCTCGGCAAGGCGCTGCTCGGACACAAGGTCGGCGACCGCGTGCAAGTCAGCCTGCCGCAGGGCGGCTATGAGGTCGAAATCCGCTCGATTGCCGAGGATCACAGCGACGATGCAATTAGTTCCTTTTAAGAAAATAGTCGCGAAATATCGTAAAATCGCGTATCATGGAAGTATATTGCGCACGCTTTGAAAGGAAAGCAGGCGATCACAGGAGGAAATGCATATGAAAACGACACTGGTGGTGCTCGCGGCAGGCATCGGCTCCCGCTTCGGCGGCGGCATCAAGCAGCTCACGCCGATGGGACCGAACGGCGAGATTATCATGGACTATGCGATCTATGATGCGAAGCGCGCGGGCTTTGACAAGGTTGTGTTCATCATCCGCAAGGACCTCGAGCAGGACTTTAAGAGCATCATCGGCGACCGCATCTCAAAGGTCATCGAGACCGACTATGCGTTCCAGGAGATCGACGATCTGCCGGCGGGCTTCTCCGTGCCGGAGGGCAGAAAGAAGCCCTGGGGCACCGGTCAGGCGTTATTATCGGTGCGCGGCAAGGTCAATGAGCCGTTCGTGGTCATCAACGCGGACGATTACTACGGTCCGGAGGGCTTCCGCGCGGTCCACAAGTACATGACGGAAGAGATGCTGCAGGGCGGCGGGCATCTCGACATGTGCATGGCGGGCTTCATTCTGAAGAACACGCTCTCGGACAACGGCACAGTGACGCGCGGTGTCTGCGAAGTCGATGAGAGACATATGCTGAAGAGTGTCCGCGAAACCTTTGAGATCCGTATGACGGAGGAGGGTCTGCAGGCCAAGGACGGCGCGGGCAATCCGGTCTCTCTGACGCCCGAGCAGTACGTCTCGATGAATATGTGGGGCCTGCCGCCGCAGTTTCTCGACGTCCTCGCCGAGGGCTTCCCGGCCTTTTTGCAGGCGCACGGCACGGAGCAAAAGAGCGAATACCTCCTGCCGAGCATCGTGGACAGCTGCATCCAGAGCGGCAGAGGCAGTGTCAAAGTGCTGCCGACCCACGACAAATGGTTCGGCGTGACCTATCAGGAGGACAAGCCGACGGTCGTCGCGGCGATTCGCGCGCTGATTGAGAGCGGCCGGTATCCGGAGAAGCTCTATGACTAAGAATTGCCTCACGCTGATCGGGATGCCGGCTTCCGGCAAGAGCTCCGTCGGCGTTGTGCTTGCAAAAAAGACAGGTCGCCGTTTTATAGACGGCGACCTTCTGATTCAGGAGCAGAGCGGAAAGCTCTTAAAGGATCTGATTGCCGAGCGCGGGGACGACGGGTTTCGCGCGTTGGAAGATGAGACCCTGGCGGCGCTCGAGACGGAAAATGCCGTGATTGCGCCAGGCGGCTCGGTGATATACGGCGAGAAGGCGATGGCCAGACTCAAGGCGCTCGGAAAAGTCATTTATCTGAAGCTCTCCTACCCCGCCATTCAGCGGCGGCTCGGAGATCTGACTGCGCGCGGCGTCAGCATCAAAGAGGGACAGACACTCCGGGATCTCTACCGGGAGCGCACGGTGCTCTATGAGAAGTATGCCGATCTTGTGATCGATGAGAACGGACTCAGCACGCGGAAAGTGGTCGAGGCCATTGCACGGGCAATCGGCGAGGGCGGCGATTCGCCCGCGCCGCCGGAACCGAAAAAACAGTGGAGAAGAAAGAGGAGAAACGATGGCAAAGGAAGTGTGGCGCGGCGGAAACATGCTGTATCCGGTGCCGGCAGTCATGGTGAGCTGCCGCGGCAACGACGGAAGCAGCAATCTGATCACCGTCGCGTGGGCGGGGACCGTGTGCTCCGATCCGCCGATGGTGTCGATCTCCGTTCGTCCGGAGCGTCACTCCCACCGTCTTCTGGTGGAGAGCGGCGAGTTCGCAATCAATCTGACGACAGAGGCGCTGGTCCGAAAGGCCGATGAGGCAGGCGTGCGCTCGGGGCGCGATTGCAATAAGTGGGAGCTTCTCGGACTGACCGAGGAGAAGGCATCTAAAATCAAGGCACCGCTCGTCAAGGAGAGTCCTGTGAATCTCGAGTGCCGCGTGACAGAGCGTATCCCGCTGGGGACCCACGACCTCTTTCTCGCGGAAGTGCTTGCGGTCGATGTGGACAAGAGCCTGATGGACGAGAAGGGAAAGTTCTGTCTCGAAAAGGCCAAGCTGGTCGCGTATTCCCACGGGGAGTACTATGCACTCGGCACGCTGCTCGGTACTTACGGCTATTCGGTGCGGAAGAAAACAAAAAAGTGAGTTTTAGAATACAGCTACGGCGTGTTGCGGTAGCTGTATTTTTTTGGGATAATGAAGGGATAGCTAACAATCACAGCGCAGGAGGAGAGGAATGAGAATACTCAGCGAACAGGAAATACGTCCGCTTGCCCCCAATGACAGCGCTTTTCGAAACGGAAAGAAAATTTCGGACAGCGGTGCCTTTACGGAGCGGGTTTGTTCCAAGGACGAGAGTTACTACGCAGGCAGCTGTAAGGGCTCCGGAAAGAGCCTCTATCAGGTTTCCGCCTGCTTTGAAGAGGGCAAGGCGCCGGTGATACGCTGCAGCTGCCCGAGCCGTCAGTTTCCCTGCAAGCACGGGATTGCCCTCCTCTTTGAAATTGCCGCGGGCAAGGACTTTGCAGAGACAGAAATCCCCGAGGATATCGTAAAGAAGCAGGAAAAGCTCAAAAAGCGGGATGAGAAAAAGAGCGAAGAAAAGGCCGAGCTTGCCGAGGGAAAGCCGCAGGCAAAGAAAAAGAGTGTGAGCGGACAGACTGCCTTCCGAAAGAAGACGGAAAAACAGCTTGAGGGCCTTCTTCTCCTTGACGAGGCGTTAAACAGGCGCATGAAGCTCGGCTTACTCTCGAGTCTTACGGATACGAAGGAAGAGGATGCGCTCCTTGTAAAGCGACTCGGTGACAACTATCTCTCCGGGCCGCAACAGCTCTTTCGCCGCTTCAGCCTTGCACTCGGTGCGGCGGCGCATATGCGGGAGCAGGGCGAAAAGGAGCGCTATTTAAGAGAGGCGGTGCGGGAGCTCGAAAAGCTTCGCACCCTAGTGCGCCGCGGCAGCGCCTACTTAACAGAGAGACTGGAGGCGACTGCGCCGGACGCAAATCCGCTCTACGATGCGCTCGGCGGCGTGCGGAAGAAGGAAGAATTGGAGGCGCTCGGGCTAATGCTCTCCGAGACAGCACTGATGCAGCTTGCCTTCGAAGTGCGCTACGACGAGGCGAAGCGGGAGTTTCTGGATCTGGGACATTGGATTTCGCTTGCGGACGGAACGCTTTACCGCGAGATGAACTTTAGACCGCTCAGCGCAAAAAACTACATTGCGGAGAAGGACAGCTCCGATCGGAGACTCCGCGCGGAGTGCTTCCCTTACTACCCGGCCTTCCCGGGCGAGGCAGCGCGCATTCGACTCGAGGATGCGACGGCGGAGCAGCCGGAAGCGACGGATTTTGCGCGCATCATCGGCTTTGCGGCTCCCATTGCGCAGGCGGAAAAGCAGGCGATCAAGGCGCTTCAGTCGGTGCTTGCGGAGGACAAAGCGCCGGCGCTCCTGCAGCTTTCGGAGATAGAGGTAAAAGATGAGGCAGTCTACTTAAGGGATGCGGCGGGAAGTCAGCTTCGCATCACAGATGCTAACGGCAGTGAGGTAGCGCTTCGCCTGCTCTCGCAATTTGATACCGGGAAGAGCGCGGTCTTCGGGCTCTTCTTTGCGGATGAAGTGCGGCGGGAACTCTGCTTTTTGCCGCAGAGTCTGGTGACCGGGCGGGGCATCATCCGCCTCATGCTTTGAGCGGGGAGGGAAACGCATGAATGCGGAAATATTGACTTCGATGAGAGAGAGTCTTTTTCAGTGTGCCCTCACGGGAAGCGAACGCATTGCGGAGGATCCCCGCTTTTCGCGCGCTCTCGCGGAACTCGGGAATCACCGCAGTGAGGCGAAGGTCTTAGAAGAACTCGCGCGCCGCGGAGAACAGCTTCTTTTGCCTGCGGAGGAAAGAGGCACGCAGCTTCTGGACTTACTGGCTCTGTTGGACGCAGTCCTGCTCACGCAGAGCAAGGTTGCGGGAAGCGGGGACGAAGTTCCCTTAGAGGAAGCTGTGCAAAAGGAGGCAATCCCGGAGATCTATTATCGGCAGGAGAGCTATCGCAGTCTCGAGGGATTACGCCTTGCTCTGACCGAGAGCGGCAAGGGGCGCATGGAAGTGCTGAAGGCCGCAAGAGACAGCAAGCGCCCCTATCTCGAGGATCTGAGACTCCAGGAGCTCTTTCTCCGTGCGCTCGGCGACCGCTATGCGGAGTTTGCGGATGCGGTCGAGACTTGGATCCGGGAGGAGCGACCGCAGAGCATGTTGCCCCTGCTTCGACACGCCTTTGCACCGGAGCAGAAAGAAAGATTGCAGTGCCGCTACTTTACGCTGATCGATGTGCTGAGCGGCGGGGAGAGCGAGTCCTTCTATACGGATGTCATTGCGAGATCGCAGGGAGAGCTGAAGGAGACAGCGATTGCGGCGCTCGGCGCGCATCCGGAATTTTACGGAACCCTCCTGTCTCTCGAGAAGACCGAAAAAAACAAGGCGCATGCCGCGGTGATTGCGGCGCTCGCAAAATATCCGGAGGCCGAGGAAGTGGTCAGAGAGAATTTCCTCAAAAAGCCCGCGCGCTATCTCGATGCGATTGCGCACTGCCCCTTCCCGTACGCAGCGGATCTCGTCGCGGCAGAGATGGAGAAGATGTATCCGGATGCCGAGAAGGAGAGGGAAAACCGGACCTATCTGGAAAAGATGAAGGAACTCTGGTATGCGGCAATCGACATGGAGAGCCCGGCGCTTCTTCGACAGCTCACGCGAACCGGCGCGATTGTGTCGCATGTGCGCCGCGTCTATCTCAATTCGAGACTCTGGAAGACTCCGCTCAGTGCGGACTTCCGCGCGGCGCTTCATACCCTGCTTCCCGATCTGCCGCCGCGGGAACAGACCAAGCTGGACTTTTTTCTCGCCCTGGAGGAAAAGACGCCGGCAGAGGTCTATGAAATATTCTCGGGGCTGTTTGCGGAGAGGCAGGGACTCCTTGGCCAAGTGAAGGCTGCGCTCGGCTCGCAGGCGGAAAATCAGGAGAGGCAGGAAAGGCAGGACGGCATTTTAGAGGCGACGGAGAGTTTCTGCCTCCGTCCCGCATACGGCCGGGAACATATGGACCCGCGCTGGTATCCGCTTTTATTGCAACAGAAGCGCTACAGTGAGTACGAAAAGGGGCTTCGCGCGCTCTACCGGGAGGATATTCCAAACGCTAAGGAACTCTGGAGTGCCTGGGAGTACAAAAACGTACAGAACCGCCCTGCGACGGAGGAAGATATTCAGCGGCTGAAAGCCTACGCTTGGACGGACTTCTCGAAGATCTTTGACGGCAGCATAAAGACTTGGCAGAGACGCGGTTTCTATAACTACGACCTCACGGAACTCAGTGAGCAGGCGCTTTCAATCGGACTCCCGAAGGATGAACTCATTGCTCTTTTGGAGCGGGTCTATAAGGGCGTGAACATGCGGAGCAACAACTACGGAAACGCGACACAGAGGCTCTACGCGGCGATTCAGGCGCTGAAGGACGGTACGGACCCGAGAGCGCTCACTTGGTAAGAAAAGGAGACAGGATGGAACAGAAGGAAGTACAGCGTCGCGCGGCCGAGAGCCTGTTTGCGGATGAGATTGCCGCACTTATGGCAGCAGAACAGAACGAAGTCCCCGAGGGGTGGCATATGTCGCCGCGCTCGGTGCTCACCTATATTCTCGGCGGCAAGGCAGGGGACAAGGTCATCAGCCCGAAGTATATCGGCGACCGCCGCATTGTCGAGATTGCGGTCGCAACGCTTCTCACGGACCGCTCGCTCCTCTTAATCGGCGAGCCCGGCACCGCAAAGTCCTGGCTCTCGGAGCATTTGACGGCAGCCATCAACGGGGATTCGGGGCGTGTCGTGCAGGGCACGGCCGGTACGACCGAGGAGCAGATTCGCTACTCCTGGAACTACGCGCTCTTAATTGCCGAGGGTCCGAGTGAGCGGGCACTCGTAAAGACGCCCATTTTCCGCGCGATGGAAGAGGGCAAGATTGCGCGCTTTGAGGAGATTTCCCGCTGCGCGCCGGAGGTGCAGGACGCTCTCATTTCCCTGCTCTCGGAGAAGCGGATTTCGATTCCGGAATTGAATCGCGAGCAGGCTGCCCTGCGCGGCTTCTCGCTGATTGCGACCGCGAATACGCGCGACAAGGGCGTGAACGAAATGTCCGCCGCGCTGAAGCGCCGCTTTAACATGGTAATTCTGCCGAGCCCGAAGAACCTCGAGGCGGAGGTCGAAATTGTGGAGACGCGCCTGCGTCAGCTCTCGGCGGAACTCCGTCTGCCGGCAGTCCTGCCGGCCGAGGCCGCCGTCCGCAAGGTCTGCACGGTATTCCGCGAGCTTCGTGCGGGACAGACCATCGACGGTGCCCAGAAAGTCAAGACAACGCAAAATGTACTCTCGACTGCGGAGGCGATTTCGCTCCTCGTGAACAGTATGGCGCTGGCCGGAAGCTTCGGCACCGGCGAAGTGCAAGACAGTGACCTCGCGGCAGCGCTGCAGGGTGCGATTGTCAAAGACGAAGAGAAGGATCAGAAAATATGGGAAGAGTATCTCGAGCACATCATGAAGCGGCGCGGCAGCGAGTGGGCAAAGCTCTATGACGCCTGCCGCTCGCTGTGAGCGAAGAGAGGGGCGGCATGGAGAGCGGGGAAAGAGCGCCGGTCTTTGTCGGCATACGCCACCACTCGCCGACCGGCGCCCGCTTTATCCGGGAACTGCTCCGGGAGAGGCGGCCCGCCTGCGTTCTGATTGAGGCGCCTGCGGACTTTGAAAGCCTCATTGACCGGCTTGCGGACCCGGCGCTGAAGCCGCCGTTTGCCGTGATGGCCTATACGACGGAGGCGCCGGTGCGGAGTGTCCTCTACCCGTTTGCGGTCTATTCTCCCGAGTACCGGGCGCTGCTTGCCGCGCGGGAACTCGGAATTCCGGTCGCCTTTTGCGATCTGCCTTCTTCCTATATGCTGGGTCTACAGGGCGCCGTGGAGCGTTATCTCGACCGGAAACGGGACGAGGCAGCGGAAAAAGAGACAGAGAGCGCCGCGGAACCCGACGACATGGAGGGCTTCTGGGAGCGCTATCTCGAGCAGAGCCCGACGCTCGGAGACTATCTCGAGCGCTCCCGGATTTTCGGCGAAGAAGTGCGGGCCGCCATGCCCGGTGAGCGTTTCGAACAGGCGCACAATGCGGTCCGGGAGGCCTATATGCGCCGCGTGATTGCGGAAAAAATCGCAGCGGGGATTCCGGCGGACCGCCTGGTCGTTCTGACCGGTGCCTTTCACACACCGGCACTTTCCGCGGGGGAGCTGCTCGACGATGCAGCGCTTCAAAAGCTGCCGCAGTGCAAGGCGCAGCTCACACTGATGCCCTACTCGTACCGGCGCTTATCAAGCCGCTCGGGCTATGCGGCCGGCAACCGTGTGCCCGCCTACTATGAACTGCTCTGGAAAGCGCTTGCGGCGGGAAAGCCCGAGAGCCACGCGGCGCGTTATCTGTCCGCGCTGGCCGTACACATCCGGGAGCGGGGCGGTCTGGTCTCTTCGGCGGAAGTGCTGGAGGCGACCTTACTCGCCGAGAGCCTCACAAGGCTGCGCGAGGGGGTATATCCGACGCACGAAGAGCTGCAGGATGCCGCGGTGACCTGCATGGGGCACGGGAGCTTCGGCGAGATTGCCGAGGGACTCGCGCTCACCGATATCGGCACGAAAATCGGAGAGGTGCCGAAGAGCGGGCTGCTCACTTCGATTCAGCAGGATTTTGCGGATCAGTGTGCGGACTTAAAGCTGAATTTCGGCCCGGTCGCGGAAAAGCTCCGCTTGGATCTCCGCGAAAATCGCCGCGCAAAGAGCGAGAAGAGCGCCTTTTTACAGCTGCGCCGCTCCTTCTTTTTGCAGCGCCTACGCCTCCTCGGCATCGGTTTTGCCGCTTTGCAAGGCAGCAGACAGCAGGATGCGAGCTGGGAGGAAAACTGGGTAGTAAGCAGGACGCCGGAGGCGGAGATGCAGCTCGCCGAGGCCGTCTTAAAAGGCGACACGATCGCGCACGCCGTGAGCTTTGATTTGCAGGAGAGGCTCGCGGCGGCAGAACAGATTGCGGAGATTACGGAGCTCCTCGAGAGCGCTTTTCTCTGCGGCATGCCGGAACTTTTGCAGGCGGCGGTCAGCCGTCTTGACAGCGCGAGCATCGATCAGATTTCCATCGAGGAGATTGCGCGGACAGCCAAAATTCTTTCGCGCATGTTGCAGTTCGGGGATGTGAGGCAGTCGGATGTCTCGGTGCTCCGCCCCATCTTGGAGCGCCTTTTGCTCCGCGCGAGTCTTACCCTTACGGACGCCTGCTTCTGCGACGACGAGGCGGCGGGGCATCTCGCAAGGAGCATCGAGGATATCCAGAGTATCTTCAGTGTGGAAAAGGACTTGCCGAGCGAAAAGTGGGAGCAGGCCATTCGGGAGCTTTCGCGCCGGGATGATTTAAACGCCAAGCTCTCGGGGCTTGCAACGGCGATACGCCTCGATCTCGGCGACCTCGGCGAGGAAGAACTTTCCCGGGAAATCAGCCGCCGCATGTCAATCGGACTTCGGGCGGAACTCGGCGCGCTCTGGTTCGAGGGACTTTCGCTCCGAAATCACTATGCGCTGATTGTGCGGCGCGTGGTCTGGGAGAGTCTGAGCCGCTATATCGATGCGATTCCCGAGGACTGCTGGCAGCGCGCCATGGTCTTTCTGCGCCGTGCCTTCGCGACTTACACGGCGGGCGAAAAGGATATGGTCGCCGAGAATCTGGCGGAATTCTGGGGCTTACAGAAGGAACAGCTCAGCGAAGTTCTGAACGCGGAGCTCAGCCAAGAGGAAAGTCAGGCGCTCGAATCCTTTGACTTTGACGATTTCTAGGGAGGCAGGACATGGACGAAAACGAAGCGCGAATTCGAAAGTGGAGACTGCTCCTCGGAAGAGAGAGCGAGGAGCGCTGGAAACAGTACGGGAGCGGAACGGACAATCTTCTCTCCGATGAGGATAGGCTCATGGATCTCGCGCTCGATGCGATTTACAATGCGAATGCCTATTTCTCTTACGGAGACGGCAATGCTTCCGGCGGTATGCGGGGCGGAAGAGAGACAAGCACCATAAGCCGCTGGCTCGGCGACATCAGAAGCCTGTTCCCGCCGGACTTGGTTAAGCTGGTGCAGGGCGATGCCGTGGAGCGCTGCGGCATGAAAGAGCTTCTGTTTGAGCCGGAGCTTCTCGACGCCGCCGAGCCGAGCGTGGACCTCGGCAGCATGTTGCTCCTCTTAAAGGATCAGGTGCCGAAACAGAGTAAGGAGAGCGCGCGCCGCTTTATTCAGCGCATTGTCGAGGAAATTCAGCGCCGTCTCGCGGAAGATGTGCGCCGTGCGGTTGTGGCCGCCTGCAAGCGGACAGAGCACACGCCGATTCCCTCGGCCTCGGGACTTGATTTCAAGAAGACCATACGCCACGGCCTCAAAAACTACGATGCGGCGAAAAAGCGCATCCTCCCCGAGAAGTACTACTTCTTTGCGAAGCAGCAGAACAACGCCGCAAAGTATCACATCATCCTCGACATCGACCAGAGCGGCTCGATGGGAGAGTCGGTGCTCTACGCTTCGGTCATGAGCAGCATCCTCGCCTCGCTCCGCGCCGTGAAGACCCATGTGGTCGCTTTTACGACGGAGGTTGTCGACCTAAGCGATAAGATTGAGGACCCGGTCGAGCTGCTGTTCGGCTTTCAGCTCGGCGGCGGCACCGACATCAATAACTCGGTCAAGTACTGCGAGACATTGATTGAGGAGCCGAAGAAGACTCTCTTCTTTCTCATTACCGACCTCATGGAGGGCGGAAACCGCGCTGCGCTGATGCGCCGCATTGCGTCGATGAAGGAAGCCGGTGTCCGCGTGATTGTGCTGCTCGCGATTGCGGACGGCGGCGCCCCCTATTACGATGAGCACAACGCAAAGCACATCGCCTCGCTCGGCATTCCCTGCTTTGCCTGCGCACCGGAGCGTCTGCCGGAACTCCTGGAGGCCGCGCTGAAAGACGAAGATCTCTCACAGTTTTCCGGAGAAGCGCGAAAAGGAGGGAAATCCGTGCTATAATGTTGCACCGGTGAGTTCGAGACCATCCTCACCTAAAACAAAACTATGGAGGAAACAAAAAATGAGAGAAACATCCCTTGGCAACACGCGGGCGCTGGTGAATGCCGCGCTGCTCGCCGCAGTCTACGCCGCGCTGACCTATGTCACGAAGCCCATCAGCTTCGGCGCCGTGCAGTTTCGCGTCTCGGAGGCGCTCTGCATCCTGCCCGTCTTTACGGTCGCAGCCGTGCCCGGGCTCTTTGTGGGCTGCTTCCTCGCAAACTTCCTGTCCGGCGCAGCGGCGCTCGATGTGATTTTCGGAAGTCTTGCGACGCTGCTCGGTGCCTACGGCACTTACCGGCTCCGCGACAAAGGCTATCTCGCCGCTCTGCCGCCCATTCTCTGCAACGCGCTGATCATTCCCTTCGTGCTGCGCTACGGCTATGGGATTGAGGGCTTCCTGCCGTTCTTTGTGTTGACAGTCGGTGTCGGCGAAATCATTGCGGTCGGAATTTTGGGGAATATGCTCCGCCTCGCGCTGCTGCGCTACGGCAGCAAGCTCTTTCCGGAGGGCAGCATAGGCTGAGCGCGATTGACGAATCGGATTGGTTGAGGAGAGACAGAATGGATACAGTCAGTATTGATTTCAAAAAGCCCTGCCGCGTCTATTTTATGGGGATCGGCGGCGTCAGCATGAGCGGTCTTGCGGAAATTCTTCAGAAAGAAGGATTCTCGGTGAGCGGAAGCGACGCGAAGGAGAGCGAGTTCACGGCACATCTGAAAACACGGGGCATACGGATTTATATCGGACAGCGGGCGGAGAATCTCAGCAGTCCGGTTGACTATGTGATTTATACGGCGGCCATTCACCCGGATAATCCGGAGTTTCGGGAGGCAAAGCGGCAGGGCATTCCGATGCTGAGCCGCGCGGAGCTCCTCGGGCAGCTGATGCGCTGCTACGGGGAGAGCATCGCGGTCAGCGGCACGCACGGAAAGACCACGACAACCTCGATGCTGTCTCTCATTCTGCTCGCGGCAAAAAAGGATCCGACCATTTCGCTCGGCGGAAATCTGGATGCAATCGGCGGCAATATCCGGGTCGGCGGCAGCGAGACCTTTTTGCTCGAGGCCTGCGAATATACGAACAGCTTCCTGTCCTTTTTTCCGACGCTCGAAGTGATTCTGAACATCGAGGCGGATCACCTCGACTTTTTCAAGGATATCGACGACATTCGCCGCTCGTTCCGGCGCTTTGTGCAGCGCATGCCGGAGAACGGCAGCCTCGTCATCGACAATCGGATCCGGGATTACCGGGAAATTGTCGGGGACTTCAAGGGCAAGGTCGTGACGGTGGGAACCGAAGCGGCGGACTATTATCCGACGGATATCCGCTTTGACGAACGCGGCAACGCGGCCTTTACGCCGACGGAGCGCGGCAAGGCACTCCCGCGTATTCAGCTCTCTGTGCCGGGCGAGCACAATGTCTACAATGCGCTCGCGGCCCTGGCGGCCTGCCGCCTGCTCGGCATTCCGGCGGAAACCGTGCGCGAGGGACTCGAGGCTTACCGCGGCACGGAGCGACGCTTTGAGAAAAAGGGGGAGTACCGGGGCGCTGTCATCGTGGATGACTATGCGCATCACCCGCAGGAAATTGCGGCGACTTTAAAGGCCGCAAAGAACTATCCGCACAAGGCGCTCTGGTGCGTTTTTCAGCCGCACACCTATACGAGAACCAAGGCACTTCTGCCGGATTTCGGCAAGGCGCTTGAGGGAGCGGATCATGTGCTGCTCGCCGATATTTATGCGGCGCGGGAGACCGACACCCTCGGGATCAGCTCGCGCGATGTCGCAGAGGCCATCAATGCGGATCAGCCCGGCAAGGCGCGGTATTTCGGCAGCTTCGGTGAAATCGAGGATTATCTCGACAGGGTGACAGAGCCCGGAGACCTCGTGATTACGATGGGAGCCGGCGATATTTTCCGGGTCGGCGAAGAACTTTTAGAGCGGGCAAAAACAGCCGATGTGAAAAAATAAGACCTGAAAAGGCGCGAGAAAAGCCGGTGTGCGAAACTGCACACCGGCTTTTCCACAGCCTTGTGGATAAATTGTGGAAAAAGATGTGAAGTTCTCGGGGATACTTTATGTTAAGATGAGCAGTGAGAAAAGGAGGATGAGATGAAAATTATTTTTCAGGGCGACGCCGCGCCCGGCGTGACGGTCGTCTCCAACGAATTTATCGACCGCTATATGCCATCGGTAAACGGCGCATATGTCAAGGTTTATCTCTATCTCCTGCGCCATCGGGGCGAGGAGGTCACAGACGCCCGGATTGCGGACAGCTTAGAACTCACGGAGGGCGATGTGAAGCGCGCGCTGCTCCGCTGGCAGCGGGAAGGTCTGATCGCGGGCGATATCGGACAGGACGGACTCCGGGAGACAGAGAGCGGGTATGAGCTGCCCGAAACGCGGCCGGAGTCGGAACCGCTGCCCGATAGCCGGGAGCCGGAACCGGCGGAACCCGTTCTGCCGCCGGCCAAACTGCCGGACAAATCCGGCGTGGATTTCCGGCGTCTGCAGGATGACAGCGAATTTGCGGGCTTAAGTTATGCGCTGCAGCGCTATCTCGGCAGAACCTTTTCGCAGACGGACACCGAGACTGTCGCCTATCTCTACGGGACACTCGGCATGTCGGCGGATTTGCTGATTAAACTCGGCGAGTACTGCGCGGAAAAGAAAAAGAGTTCGCTCCGCTATTTTGAAAAAGTTGCGCTCGACTGGTACGAGAGAGGCATCCGGACGCCGGAGGAGGCAGAGCAGCGCGGCCAGAGCTATACCAAAGAGGTCTATGCGGTCTTAAAGGCCTTCGGCATTCGCGACCGCGGTCCCGGCGTCGAGGAACAGAAGTTTATCGAGAAGTGGTACCGGGAGTATGCGTTCTCCGAGGAACTGGTTGTAGAGGCCTGCAGCCGGACCCTTCGCCATGTCAATAAGCCGAGCTTCCCCTATGCCGACGGCATTCTGACCAGATGGCATCGCGCGGGCGTTCACAGCATGCAGGACATTGCGGAAGAGGACAAGAAGCGGGAGGAGACAGGCCGAAAGAAGGGCGCCGAGAGCGGCGCCAAAAAGAACGGGACGCGCTTTCATAATTTCGAGGAGCGGGAGGAAGATCCGAACGACCTCGTGCTGCAGCAGCTCAAGCGTAAGCTCGAGCAGGAGTCCTGAGAGGAGGTAGGGCGTGGCACTCAGCAATACAGAGTACAATGCCATTTTGCGCGAATACGAGGCGCTGCAGGCTGCGAGGCAGCAGCTGCTGCGGGCGCGGAAGGCAGAACTGAACCGTGTGTTGCCCGGCTACCACGCGCTCGAGCAGAAAATTGCCGACCGCGCCATGGCGCGCTACCGCGCGGCCGTCGGCGGAGACAAGGAAGCGCTGACGGGACTGAAGGCGGAACTCGAGGGACTGGAAAAGCAAAAGAGCGAGCTGCTTTGCGCGGCCGGGTATCCCGACGATTTTCTCACGCCGCCCTATCACTGCGAGCACTGCAAAGATACCGGTTTTGCGGACGGCGAAAAATGCCGCTGCTTCCGGCAGAAGATGATTGCGCGGCTCAGCCGTCAGGGCAGACTTGCGGCGAGCATACGCGAAGAGAATTTCAAACATTTCTCGCTCGACTACTACAGCGACGAGCGGAAGGTCCCGGGCCTCAACATGAGCGAGCGCGCCTACATGGAGCAGCTT
This sequence comes from Stomatobaculum sp., assembly GCF_057248925.1. Classification (NCBI taxonomy): domain Bacteria; kingdom Bacillati; phylum Bacillota; class Clostridia; order Lachnospirales; family Lachnospiraceae; genus Stomatobaculum; species Stomatobaculum sp. The sequence continues at coordinate 44,068 of NZ_DBHIHF010000005.1, read as the reverse complement.
GTGCTCGCGCAGTGCAAGGCCTATCTCAGGAATTTTGACAAGAGAAAGGGCAATCTGTTGTTCACCGGAAAACCCGGGCTCGGCAAGACCTTTCTCTCGCACTGCATCGCCGGGGAACTCTTGTCGCGCGGCAAGACCGTCGTCTACCTCAGCGCGGAGGAGCTTTTTTCCCTGCTCGCCGCAACCCAGTGGCGACAGCGCGCGGAGAGCGACGAGGAAAAAATCAGGGCGCGGGAGGAGAGAGAATTCCGCGAATATATTTACGGTTGCGATTTCCTGATCATAGACGACCTCGGGACAGAGTTCGGCAATGCCTTTACGGCCTCGGCGTTTTTCACGCTCTTAAATGAGCGTCTCATCACAAAGCGCGGCACGCTGATCTCCACCAATCTGGACCCGAAGCAACTGAAAGCGCAATATACCGAGAGAAGCACATCGCGCATTTTGGGCGAATATGATATACTTCCCTTCTATGGAAGCGATATCCGCGCAAAGAAGCGCAAGCAATAGTTTTCCGAATCATCGAAGAAAAAGGAGCAGAACAGATGTCGAACGAAGACAAAGAGATTGAGACCATTCCGGTGGGACCGCTTGGGCTGGTGCCCTTGAAGAGCTGTGAGGAGCTCGGGAAAAAGGTCGATGCCTATCTGGTGCGCTGGCGGAATGCGCGGCAGAGCGAGCACAAGGACACCCTTGCGTTCATGGGCTACGAGAAAGACTCCTTCATTGTCCGGAGCCAGATTAACCGCTTCGGCACGGGCGAGGGCAAGGGAACGCTCTTACAGTCGGTGCGCGGCAAGGATCTCTTCCTCATGGTGGATGTCTGCAACCACAGCCTGACCTATTCGCTCTGCGGCATGACCAATCATATGTCGCCGGATGACCATTTCGCGGATTTGAAGCGCATCATCTCGGCGGCGGCCGGAAAGGCGCGCCGCATCAATGTGATCATGCCCTTCCTCTACGAGAGCCGTGTGTCGCACCGGGACGGCAGAGAGTCGCTCGACTGCTCGCTCGCGCTGCATGAGCTCGTGAACATGGGGGTCGATAACATTCTGACTTTCGACGCGCATGAGCCGCGCGTGCAGAATGCGATTCCGCTGAAAGGCTTTGAGACCGTGCAGCCCATCTACCAGTTTATCAAGGCCCTCCTCCAGGCGGAGCCGGAACTCAAGGTGGATTCCGAGCACATGATGATCATCAGCCCGGACGCAGGCGGCATGGGCAGAGCGATTTACTTTGCGAACATGATGGGCCTTGATGTCGGCATGTTTTATAAGCGCCGCGACTACACGCGTCTGGTCGGCGGCAGGAACCCGGTTCTTGCGCACGAGTTCCTCGGGTCGGATGTCACCGGCAAAGAAGTGATTGTCGTGGACGACATGATTTCCTCCGGCGAGACCGTGCAGGAAGTCGCAAGGGAGTTAAAGCGCCGCGGCGCGCGGAAGGTCTTTGTCTGTGCGACCTTCGGTCTCTTTACGAACGGCCTCGCGCGCTTTGACCGCTACTACGAAGAGGGCATGATTGATAAGATTTTCACGACCAATCTGGTCTATCAGAGCCCGGAGCTCTTAAGCCGCCCCTACTATGTGAGCGTCGAGATGAGCAAATACATTGCACTTTTGATTGACAGTCTGAATCACGATACGTCCGTGAGTGAGCTCCTGCAGCCCAGCGAGCGCATTCACCGCGCGCTCACCAAGCACAGAGCCGCGCAGGAACGGAACTGAGGGAGAGAGGAAAGTATGGCAGAGGAGAAAAAAGCGGTCAAAGAGATTACTTCGATGGAACAGGATTTCGCACAGTGGTATACCGATATTGTGCGGAAGGCAGAGCTCTGCGACTATACGAGCGTCAAAGGCTGTATGGTCATTCAGCCTGCCGGATATGCAATCTGGGAGCGCATCCAGAGTCTTTTGGATCGGCGCTTCAAGGCGACAGGCGTAAAGAATTGCTACATGCCGCTTTTTATTCCCGAGAGTCTGCTCGACAAGGAGAAAGATCATGTCGAGGGCTTCGCGCCGGAAGTCGCCTGGGTCACGCAGGGCGGCCTTGAGCCCCTGCAGGAGCGCCTCTGCGTGCGCCCGACCTCGGAGACTTTGTTCTGCGATTACTATGCGAAACATGTGCACTCCTACCGCGATCTGCCGCAGGTGCTGAACCAGTGGTGTTCGGTGGTGCGCTGGGAAAAGACGACCCGTCCCTTCCTCCGCTCCCGTGAATTCCTCTGGCAGGAGGGACACACCGTGCACGCGACCGAAGAGGAGGCACAGGAGAGAACCGAGCAGATGCTGAATCTCTACGCGGATTTCTGTGAGCAGGAACTCGCAATTCCGGTGGTGCGCGGCCAGAAGACCGACAAGGAGAAGTTTGCCGGTGCGGTCGCGACTTATACGATCGAGTCCCTGATGCACGACGGCAAGGCGCTGCAGAGCGGCACGAGCCACAACTTCGGCGACGGGTTTGCGCGCGCCTTCGGCATGCAGTTCCAGGACAAGGACAATAGCCTCAAGTACATGCACCAGACATCCTGGGGCATGACAACCCGTATGATCGGCGCAATCATCATGGTGCACGGCGATGACTCCGGTCTTAAGATGCCGCCGCACATTGCGCCGGTGCAGGTCACGATTGTCCCGGTCGCGATGCACAAGGAAGGCGTTCTGGAGCGCGCCGAGGCGCTCGCGGCAGAGCTCAGAGCGGCAGGGGTTCGCGTCAACTTAGACGACACGGATCGTCGCCCGGGCTTTAAATTCGCCGAGTGCGAGATGCGCGGCGTGCCGCTTCGCATTGAACTCGGCCCGAAGGACATCGAGGCAGGCAGCTGCGTGCTGGTGCGTCGCGATAACGGTGAGAAGTCTGAGGCCTCGCTCGAAGGCATTGCGGCAACGGTTTCGGACATGCTCGAGACCATCCAGAAGGCCATGTTCGAGAGAGCCAAGGAGCATCGCGACACGCATACCTACGACGTGACCACGATGGAAGCGTTTGCGGAGACCGTGAAGAACCGCCCGGGCTTTGTTCGCGCGATGTGGTGCGGCGATCAGGCGTGTGAGGATAAAATCAAAGAGGAGACGGGGGCAACCAGCCGCTGCATTCCGTTCGCCCAGGAAAAGCTCGCGGACCGCTGTGTCTGCTGCGGAAAACCTGCGAAGAAGATGGTTTACTGGGGTGTTGCATACTAAAACGCAGAGAGCTGCCGCGGCAAACGCGACAGCTCTCTTTTTGGCGTTGCGGAGAGGAGTGTGATGCGCATGCGCTTGCCGGAGACGGTGAGAGACATCTTGAACAAATTGGAGACGGCCGGTTTTCAGGCCTATGCGGTCGGTGGCTGTGTGCGGGACAGCATACTGGGAAAAGAGCCGGACGACTGGGATCTCACAACCGATGCGCGGCCGGAAGCGGTCAAGGCGCTGTTTCCGCGCACGGTGGACACGGGACTGCAGCACGGCACGGTGACGGTGCTGCTCGGCGGAGAGGGCTATGAGGTCACGACCTACCGCATCGACGGCAGCTACTCGGACGGGCGGCACCCGGACAGCATCCGCTTTACGCCCTCGCTCGCGGAGGATTTAAAGCGCCGGGATTTCACCATCAACGCAATGGCGGTCTCTGCGCGCGGAGAACTCGTGGATCTCTTCGGCGGCCAGGAAGACCTCGCGCGCGGCTGTATCCGCTGCGTCGGGGATGCGTATGCGCGCTTTCGGGAGGATGCACTCCGCATGCTTCGTGCGGTGCGTTTTGCGGCGCAGCTGAATTTTGAAATAGAGGCCGAGAGTTTCAAAGCCCTCACGGAGCTCTCTCCCAATTTGGCGCGGGTCAGCAAGGAGCGGATTCTCGCGGAACTCACGAAACTGCTGCTCTCGAACCACCCGGAAAAACTGGAACTCCTGTATGTGGCCGGGCTGGCGCCCGAGATGGCGGCGCATTTCCCGGGCGTGCATCTCGACAGTCGGGCGGCAAGACTTCCGCGCTGCAAGGCGCTGCGTTTTGCGGCGGCCGGTGAGCAGATCACACCGGAGGCCCTCGGCAAGCTGCTCACCGAATTAAAGAGCGACCGCGCGACGAGAGACCGGGCGGTATTATTGCTGACGGCCTTGCACAAGCCGTTGCCGGAGAGTGAGACGGAAGTCCGGCGCTGCCTCTCGGAGATCGGGCACGATGCTTTCACCGAGCTGCTTCTCCTGAAAGAGGCGGGCTACGGCAACGGCGAGACGCCGGGGAGCGTTGAACTGCGGACAGAGCGGATTGCAAAGCTTCGCGCGCTGCAACAGAAGATTGCGGAGCGGGGAGACTGCCTGGAAATTCGCGGCCTCGCGCTCGGCGGCGCGGAGCTTCTCGCGCTCGGCATTCCGAAGGGACCGGCGCTCGGCGCTTGTCTGCGCGCGCTGCTCAATGCAGTGCTCGAAGATCCGGCGCGCAACGAAAAGGCATACCTCTTCGCCCATGCGGCGGCATGGCTGGAAGCGCAGAAAAAAGAGAACGGGGGAGCGGTGAAATGAGAGTGCGAAAGCTGGCGGCGGCGGTGCTCGGCCTCTGCCTGACGGCGACAGCTCTGGGAGGCTGTGGGAAGACAGAGCGGACAACACAGGCAAGTCATGCGGCGGATCCGCTGATCTGGTACAACCGGAGCGGGCTCTACGCCTGCTTTCCGGGAGAGAGTGCGCAGGAAATCGCAGGCTTTGACAGCGCAGGCGAGACCAATACAGTGCAGCGTTTTCTGGGGCGTCACGATCCGACGCACGATGTGCGTTTTGACGAGACGCGGGAGCAAGTCTATTTCTGCCGGAATTACCGGGAGGACACAAGCTACGGCTTTTTCGCGGGAGAACTTTGCGCGCGGAAGTTCGGCGGTGCGGTCGAGACCGTAGCGGCGGATATTGTCAAATACGAGCCGACGGCGGGCGGCACACTGCTCGGAGAGGATAAGACAGGGGCACTCAGCCTGTATCGCCGGACAGAGAAGAGCTGGCAGGGAGAGGTGCTTGCCTCCCTGGTGCTGGACTTCCGGGTGAGTGCGGACAGACAGTCGGCGGTCTACCTGACCGGAGACGGCAATTTATACGCCCTGCAACTCACGGAGAGCGGCGAACAGCGCGGTGCGACAGTAAAGCTGGCCTCCGGAATGCAGCAGATTAACTTCGCAAGTGCGGATTTGCGGCAGCTTTACTGCAGCGATGCAAGCGGCTCTCTCTGCTACAGCGCGGATCTGCACCCTGTGCAGGTTGTGAGCGTCGATGTGGATCAGAGCATCTTTATCCGGAAGACGGGGCACGCCTATTATCTGCGGGACGAACACCGTGTTCCGGACGAACAGCAGCAGAAAAAAACAGCTTCGGATGTGAAGGAGCGCGGCGAAGAGCTGGCGCGACGGGAGAGCGAGGCTGTCGCGGAAGAGCCGGACGCGGCTTCGGCGCAGCAGCAGACGGCGATGAGCGAGATTACGCCGGCAGAGGGCAAGACGCTCTGCTATTTTGACGGGACAAAGAATCAGATTCTGCTGCACAATGTGTCGCGGCTCAGCGCAGTCTACGCAGACCGCGTGCAGGCGGACCGTGCGCTCGCCTGGCAGGGCAGCGGGAGCGGCTTCTCGATTTATCTGTTGCGGGACAGCGTGGCACTGAACACCGGGCTGCACCTCATTGACCAGGGGCTTCTGGACCTCGCGCTCGATGCGGGGGAAGACAAGTTCTACTATGTGCTGTTCCAGCCGGGGGGAGAGGGCGAGCAGGATCCCCAGCGCGGCACAGTCTTTGCGCGGGCCTACACGGCAGAGGGAATTGAGAAGGAAGAGGCGCTCTTCTCCGGCGTGAGCGGTATTTCCAACGCACAGGGCGGCAATGTTTTTGCGGGCGCGGAGCATCCGAATGAGAGCTATGCGAGTCTGGTGGTCGACGGACAACAGCTTGCCGAGCGTGTCGCGAGTTACGAGCGCATCAGCGAGACGGGTAAGGCGCTCTTTTATCTGAAAGACGTGTTTCCGAACGGCGACGACAAGGGCGGAACCCTGGTCAAGTGGGACGGCAGCGCGGACAGCAGCGGAGAGGAGCTCTTCTACGGCGTCAGTGATTACGAGGCGGAGGAGGACGGCAGTGCGGTTCTGCTCACCGGGTACGGCGATACAAAGGAGCTCTGGTACTACGGCGCGGACGGCACAAAACAGTGCCTCGACGAGGCAGCGATTGCCTTTCGCCACAGGGAATCGGAGTAATAAAAAAGCATCCGCTGCGAGTCGGATGCTTTTTTTGGTGAAACAAAATATGCAAATAATCTTAAGAGGGGGATCTCAGATTAGGAGCTGGTAAGGGGGGCCGGGCGGGGGTAAGCCGCCCGGTATGAGTATGAAAAAGCTTTGCGGTCTCAGCCAACTGAAACCAGGGCATTTCCGTCATCATTTCTGATGACAAGGATATGATACCTGAGATCTGTGTCGAAAGTGTGGCGGCCCTCTAAAAAAAGCATAAAATTTCTGAATAAAGCCGGTCGAAGTCATTAAGACAATTTAAATGCGCTTTCTTGGGAAAAGGCTTTTATTGCGCAATACTTTTAGATATAATGAATTCCAAACATTGTCAAGAGGTTGTGAGGGCGCAGGCTCTCTTTTTATACTGTCCGGAGGGGTTTCATGTTTAATATGTTTGGAATGAGTTCAAATGACATCGGCATCGACCTGGGTACCGCGAGTATCCTGGTCTATATCAAGGGAAAGGGCGTCGTCTTAAAAGAGCCGAGCGTCGTCGCGATTGACCGCGACACCAACCGCATTCTCGCCATCGGCGAGGAGGCGCGTCTCATGATCGGCCGCACGCCCGGCAATATCATTGCGATTCGTCCGTTGCGCCACGGTGTGATTTCGGATTACACCGTGACCGAGAAGATGCTCAAATACTTCATCAATAAGGCGGTCGGCAAGAAGACGCTGCTCCGCCCGCGCATCGCGGTCTGCATTCCGTCCGGTGCGACCGAAGTCGAGAGAAAGGCCGTCGAGGACGCGACTTACCAGGCGGGCGCGAAGGAGGTCTCGATCATTGAGGAGCCGGTCGCGGCAGCCATCGGCGCGGGCATTGATATCTCGAAGGCCTGCGGCAACATGATTGTCGATATCGGCGGCGGCACCACGGACATCGCCGTTATCTCCCTCGGCGGCCCCGTCGTCTCGACTTCGATTAAGGTCGCGGGCGATGACTTTGACGAGGCAGTGGTCCGCTACATGCGAAAGAAGCATAACCTTCTGATCGGTGAGAGAACCGGTGAGGACATCAAGATTCAGATCGGCGCGGCTTACCGCCGCCCCGAGGTGCTGACCATGGAGGTGCGCGGCCGCAACCTGGTCACCGGTCTGCCGAAGACTATCGTCGTGACTTCGGATGAGACCCTGGAGGCACTGCAGGAGCCGGCAATGCAGATTGTCGACGCCGTGCACAATGTGCTGGAGCGCACCCCGCCGGAGCTTGCAGCCGATATCTACGACCGCGGCATTGTCTTTACGGGCGGCGGCTCTCTGATTTACGGTCTCGATCAGCTCTGCCAGGAGAAGACGGGCATCACAACCATGATTGCCGAGGCACCGCTCACGGCGGTTGCGATCGGAACCGGAAAGTTCATCGAGTTCCAGAACGGCGACAGCGCAGACGCAAAGAAGGAGTATTGACCGGATGGACTCGCTGAGCGGCTTTGTTGAGAAAATCAAGTACCGGAACGAGGAGAATGGCTATGCGATTCTCAGCGTGGAGAGCGGCGGCGAGGACTATGTGCTGGTCGGCACCTTTCCGATGATATCGGAGGGAGAGTACATCAGCGCAGAGGGACATTTTCAGCTTCATCCGACTTACGGCGAACAGCTGGCGGTCGAGTCATACGAAATCAAGACGCCGGAGGACAGTGCGAGTGTGCAGCGCTACCTGTCCTCCGGCGCTGTCAAAGGGGTAGGCGAGGCGCTCGCGAAGCGCATCGTCAAAAAGTTTAAGAACGACACGCTTCGCATTCTCGAGGAGGAGCCCGAGCGCCTGGCGGAGGTGAAGGGCATCAGCGAGCGCCTTGCGATGGAAATCGCGGGGCAGATTGAAGAGAAGCGGGAACTGCGCCGCGCGATGCTCTTTCTCTCCGGCTACGGCATCCGGATGAACCTCGCCGTCAAGATTTACCGGCGCTACGGAGACGAGGTCTATACCTTGCTTCGCGAAAACCCCTATCGAATTGCGGACGATTTGAGCGGCGTGGGCTTTCAGACCGCGGATGAGATTGCGCGGCGCATGGGCGTCCGCGCGGACGCGGAGACCCGAATCCGGAGCGCGGTGCTCTATGTGTTGCGCCTTGCCGTTCAGGAGGGGCACTGTTATCTCCCCGAGTCGCTGCTCACGGAGCGCCTGAAGGCACTGCTCCGTCTGGAGCCGGAGAACCTGCGTCAGCTGTTGCTGGATTTGCAGATGGAAAAGCGCCTGGTTCTTCGGCGCGCCCCGAACGATGCGGAAGAAAACCGGGTGTATCTCGCAAACTACGACCGCATGGAGTTGCATGTCGCCGCGATGCTGAAGGAACTGGACCTCCGGGAAGCGCGGCCCGGTACGCGCGCGGCCGAAGCGCTGGCACTACTCGAGGAGGAGACGGCGGGACTCGTGCTCGACGAGACCCAGCGGCGCGCCGTGCTCGCGGCCGTGCAGTCCGGCCTGCTCATCATCACCGGCGGTCCCGGCACCGGCAAAACGACGACGATCAATGCGATTATCCGCTGTTTTGAGGCGGAGGGCGCGGAGATTCTGCTCGCGGCGCCGACCGGGCGCGCAGCGGCGCGGATGACAGAGGCGACCGGGCGGGAGGCAAAGACGATACACCGCCTGCTCGAAGTCACGGGCGCGCCGACCGGCGACGGTGAGGGCGATGCCGGGCGGGAGAGCTGGAGCACGGTCCGCTTTGACCGCAACCGGGAGCAGCCGCTCGAGGCCGACTGCATCATCATCGATGAGATGAGTATGGTGGATTTACGGCTCTTCCATGCGCTGCTCCTTGCGGTGCCGGTCGGCGCCCACCTGATTCTGGTCGGCGACAGCAATCAGCTGCCCAGTGTCGGCGCGGGCAATGTGCTTCGCGATTTGATTGCCTCCGCGTGTCTGCCGGTCGCGCAACTCACACAGATTTACCGCCAGGCCGCGGAATCCGATATTGTGGTGAATGCCCATAAGATGATGGACGAGGAGCCCATAGACCTCGGAAAGCGGAGCAAGGACTTTCTGTTTATCCGGCAAGGAAGTGCGGAAGGTGTGATTCAGACCATGCTGCGGCTCATCACGGAGAAACTGCCGGCCTATATCGGCGCGGATGCGAAGAGCATCCAGTTGCTCACACCGGTGCGTCGCGGGGCGCTCGGCGTCGCGGGGCTGAACCCCGTGTTGCAGGCGAAGCTAAATCCGCCGGGGCACGGAAAAGCGGAGCGGGAATTTCCCCATGCGCTGTTCCGGGTCGGCGACAAACTCATGCAGATCAAGAACAATTACCAGCGCGGCGTCTACAACGGCGATGTGGGGATTCTTTCCGACATCAACCGCTTCTCGGAAACCCTGACCGTCCGCTTCGACGAAGGACGGGAGGTCGAGTACGGCTTTGCGGATGTTGAAGAGCTGGAGCTCGCCTATGCGGTCACGATTCACAAGTCGCAGGGCAGCGAGTACCCGGCTGTCGTGATTCCGGTCTGGAGCGGCCCAAAGATGCTCCGGACACGCAATCTGATTTATACGGCGGTGACGCGCGCCAAGAAGTGCGTGGTTCTGATCGGTGAACCATCCTGTTTCTATGAAATGGTCGCGAATACCAAGGAGCTCGGGCGCTATACCGGCCTGGCGGACAGGCTGCGGGAATTGCTGCAGCAGGAGGCGCAGTTTGAGTGAGAATTTCAGAGAGAGCTTTGCGGAGACGCTGCTCTCCGCTGTTTTTCCGCGGCGCTGTCCGGTCTGTGGCGAAATTGTTCTGCCGAAGGGACAGCGCATCTGCCCGCCCTGTGTGAAGAAACTTGATTTTGTGCGGGAACCGCGCTGCCTGAAATGCGGGCGCACGCTCGCGGACGAACAGGCGCGATACTGTCATTCCTGTGAGGCCAGGGAGCGTAGCTTTGAAAAAAATCTCGCGCTGCTCTTTTACGATGACTGTATGCGCCGCGCGATGGCGGCGGTCAAGTATCACCATAAAAAAGAGTACCTTGCGCCGCTCGGACGCCTGCTAGCGCTCAAGTTTGCGGCGGAACTGCGAAACTTTCGGGCAGATTGCCTGCTCCCGGTGCCGTTACACCCGGAAAGACGCAGAAGTCGCGGCTTTAACCAGGCGGAGGAACTCGCGCGAGAAGTCGCAAAAGAGCTCGGGTTGCCGCTCTATACGGATATTCTGCTGCGACACAAGAAGACCGAGGCCCAGAAGAGCCTCGGTCCGGACGCAAGAATCCGGAATCTGGCAGAAGCTTTCCGCGCGGACGAGAGCTTGATTTCGGCGCGCGGTGTGCGCCGCGTGATTCTGGTTGACGATATCTTCACGACAGGGAGCACGATTGAGGCCTCGGCCCGGGTGCTCCGCGCGGCGGGCGCGGAAGCCGTGATGTCGGTCTGCCTCTGTATTGTGCCGGAAGACTAGAGAAAATGCGCGTTTCTTCGGGGGTGCGCCTTGACAGCACCCCCGGGATGCGCTATAGTGACTCTGCGATAGAAGATGAGAGGTCTTTTTTTTTTGACTTCAATCGGCAAATTTGAAATGGGAGGTGGAGACCATGCGTACGAGAATTACTCTTGCCTGCACAGACTGCAAGCAGCGCAACTACAATACGACAAAGGATAAGAAGACGCATCCGGATCGTATGGAAGTGAAGAAGTACTGCAGATTCTGCAAGACGCACACATTGCACAAAGAGACAAAGTAATCTTTGAGAAAGGAAGCAAGATGGCTGAGAATGAGAAGACAAATTCCGAGAAAAAGGGATTTGTGGATGGCCTGAAAGCCGAATTCCGAAAGATTGTCTGGCCGACACAGGAAGTGCTGGCAAAGCAGACCGCTGCGGTCGTTGCAGTCTCCCTCGTGCTGGGCACGATTATTGCCGTACTCGACTGGGCTTTCCGGTTGGGACTGACACGCGTATTTCAGTGAGAAGTGGGAGAGCGCATGGCTGAAGCAAGTTGGTATGTTGTGCATACCTATTCGGGATACGAGAACAAGGTGAAGGTTGACATCGAGAAGTCTGTGGAGAACCGGAAGTTACAGGATCAGATCCTGGAAGTTTCCGTTCCGACACAGCCGGTCACGGAGCTCCGGAACAATGTCGAAAAGACGATTGAGCGAAAGATGTTCCCCGGCTATGTTTTGATTCGCATGATTATGAACGATGAGACCTGGTATGTTGTCCGCAACACGCGAGGTGTCACGGGCTTTGTGGGACCGGGATCCAAACCGGTGCCGCTCTCCGAGGAGGAGATGCAGAAGCTCGGCTTTGGCGGCGGAGAGCAGGCGGCGGTGCGCGAGGTCGTTTTGGAGTTTGCGCCCGGCGATACCGTCACCGTTGTCAGCGGCCCCTGGAAGGACGCGGTCGGCAAGGTAGCGGCAATCAACGAGAAGAAGAGAACCGTGACGCTGCCCATCGATATGTTCGGCAGAGAGACGCCGGTGGAGTTCGAGTTCACCCAGGTAAAGAAGTTGTAATTTTCCCGCAAGGGAAGGTTGCGTGGAAGGGGCATAAGCCCCGTCATGACCACAAGGAGGTGCCATTATGGCAAAGAAAGTTACTGGCTACATCAAGTTGCAGATTCCGGCAGGCAAGGCGACCCCGGCTCCACCCGTAGGTCCGGCTCTTGGCCAGCACGGCGTGAACATTGTCGAGTTCACGAAGCAGTTCAACGCGAGAACCGCTGACAAGGGCGATCTCATCATCCCCGTTGTCATTACGGTTTACGCAGACAGAAGCTTCAGCTTCATCACCAAGACCCCGCCGGCAGCAGTGCTTCTGAAGAAGGCTTGCAAGCTGCAGAAGGCTTCCGGCGTTCCGAACAAGGAGAAAGTCGCGACCATCTCGAAGGACGAAGTGAAGAAGATCGCCGAGATGAAGATGCCCGACCTCAACGCAGCGAGCATTGAGTCGGCTATGAGCATGATTGCCGGCACAGCCCGTTCGATGGGTATTGTTGTCGAGGACTAATGGGGAGGAGATGAGACCATGAAGCACGGAAAGAGATATACAGAGGCAGCGAAGCTCGTTGACCGCAGCCAGTACTATGATGTTGCAGATGCAGTCGGCGTGATCAAGAAGACCGCCAATGCGAAGTTCGATGAGACGGTCGAGTTACATGTCCGCACGGGTGCGGACGGCCGTCACGCAGATCAGCAGATCCGCGGCGCAGTTGTTCTCCCGCACGGCACCGGCAAGACGGTTCGCATCCTCGTGTTCGCAAAGGGACCGAAGGAGGATGAGGCTAAGGCAGCGGGCGCTGATTTTGTCGGCGGCCAGGAGCTGATCCCGAAGATTCAGAACGAGGGCTGGCTTGATTTCGATGTTGTCGTCGCTACCCCGGACATGATGGGCGTTGTCGGTCGTCTCGGTAAGGTGCTCGGCCCGAAGGGCCTCATGCCGAACCCGAAGTCCGGCACGGTCACGATGGATCTGACCAAGGCAATTGCCGATATCAAAGCAGGTAAGGTTGAGTACCGTCTGGACAAGACCAACATCATTCACTGCCCGGTCGGCAAGGCTTCCTTCACCGAGGAGCAGCTGAGAGAGAACCTTCAGGCGTTGCTGGATGCGCTGAACAAGGCGAAGCCGTCGTCCCTGAAGGGCGCTTACATGAAGAGCGCTGTACTCACGAGCACCATGGGCCCGGGAGTGAAGCTCAACACTGCGAAGATTGCAAACTAAGAGCTTGACAAAAAGCTGATTTTATGTTAGCTTTTAACAGCTAGAATACTCTTGCCGAAGACAGCGGACGCCAATGGCGTAAGGAACTCTCGTCCGCCGAGGAGGATGTTCACATCTGTGAATATTACGAACTCGTCTGTCGTGCGGCAGGCGGGTTCTTTTGTTTTGCAAGTACGGAAGAAGGAGGAAACGAGATGAGAGATTCTAAGATCGACCAGAAGCAGCCGGTCGTGAAGGAAATCGCTGCGCTCTTAGACGGCGCAAGCTCTGCAGTGGTCGTTGACTACCGCGGCCTCACGGTCGAGCAGGATACCCAGCTCAGAAAGCAGCTGAGAGAAGCCGGCGTAGTCTATAAGGTCTATAAGAACACGATGGTCCGCATCGCCGCAAAGGGCACGGACTTCGAGAAGTTCGACGCTTATCTGGAAGGACCGACGGCGCTTGCAGTCAGCAAGGACGACGCAACGGTTGCTGCCAGAGTGCTCGCGAAGTTTGCGAAGACCGCACCGAAGCTTGAGATCAAGGGCGGTATCGTCGAGGGCGCTGCTTACGACGCAAAGGGAATGGCTGCTATCGCAGCGGTTCCGTCGAGAGAGGAGCTGCTCGGCAGACTCTTCGGCAGCATGCAGAGCCCGATCACGAACTTTGCACGCGTCATCAAGCAGATCGCAGAGAAGGACGCTGCACCGGCTGCGGAGTAAGCCGCAGGTTCCAGAAGCATTATCAAACATTTATTCCACGATATAGGAGGATACAGAGATGGCAAAGTTAAGCACGCAGGAATTCATTGACGCGTTGAAGGAGCTCTCCGTTCTCGAGCTGAACGAGCTTGTTAAGGCTTGCGAGGAGGAGTTTGGTGTTTCCGCAGCAGCGGGTGTTGTTGTCGCAGGTCCGGCAGCGGGCGGCGCAGCAGCTGAGGAGGAGAAGACCGAGTTTGATGTCGAGCTCACCGAGGTCGGCGCAAACAAGGTTAAGGTCATCAAGGTTGTCCGTGAGGCAACTGCCCTTGGCCTCAAGGAGGCAAAGGAGCTGGTTGACGGCGCACCGAAGATGGTGAAGACCGGCATCTCCAAGGAAGAGGCTGAGGCTCTGAAGAAGTCCCTCGAGGAAGTCGGCGCAAAGGTCACCCTGAAGTAAAAATTGCCAGGTAAAAAGCCGGTGAACAGCAATGTTCGCCGGCTTTTTTGTATCGTTGTCACTGGATTTTGTCTATCCGAAAGACCTTGCCATGACAGATATGAGGGACTTGCATCTATAGGTCGTACGGAGTCACATCCATGTGACCTTGCACTTTTGATCGTGAAAAGATCTTACAGAGGGGACGAATCTGTAAGGTCTTTTGCTTTTGTCCAAAATTAGGCACAGCTTGCAGAAGTACGCGGAATCGAGTATTCTTAACACAGAGTCTGCCGTTCAAACGGCGGCTCAAAATGACAGCGCAAAAGGTGAGAAAGGCAGGGTATCCGAATGTATCGGGACGAATACAGTCGTTGGTGCAAGGCAGAACTGGTTGATTTTGACTTAAAGAGAGAACTCACGGAAATTGCGGGAGATGAGAATGCGATTCGCGAGCGCTTTGCCGCGAGCCTCAGCTTTGGTACGGCGGGACTTCGCGGGACGCTCGGTGTCGGGACAAACCGCATGAATATCTGGGTGGTGCGCCAGGCAACGCAGGGCATTGCTGACTGGGTGAAGACGAAGGGCGGCAGCCAGACAGTCGCCATCAGCTATGACAGCCGCTTGAAGGGCTGGAATTTTGCGCGCGACGCGGCTTCCGTGCTCGCGGCAAACGGCATTCAGGTGCGCCTCTACGACGAACTCATGCCGGTTCCGGCGCTCTCGTTTGCGACGCGCTACTACAACTGCAACGCGGGTATCATGATTACGGCTTCCCACAATCCGGCAAAGTACAACGGCTACAAGGCCTACGGTGCGGACGGCTGCCAGGTCACGGATGAGGATGCCGCTGTCGTCTACGCGGCGATTCAGAAGACCGATGTGCTCGGCGGCGCGAAGTTCATGAGCTTTGCGGAGGGCGTTGAGAAGGGGCTGATTCGCTTTGTGGGTGACGACTGCAAGGAGGCTTTCTATGCGGCGGTCGAGTCTCGTCAGGTTCGCCCGGGCATCTGCAAGACAGCGGGCTTAAAGCTTGTCTACTCGCCGCTGAACGGAACCGGTCTCGTGCCGGTGACGCGCGTCCTGAAAGATATCGGCGTCGAGGATGTGACGATTGTCAAAGAACAGGAGTACCCGAACGGCTACTTCACGACCTGCCCCTATCCGAACCCCGAGATTTTTGAGGCGCTCGAGAAGGGACTTGCGCTCGCAAAGGAGACCGGCGCGGATTTGATGCTCGCGACGGATCCGGATGCGGACCGCGTCGGCATCGCGATGCGGACGCCGGACGGCGAGTACGAACTCGTGAGCGGCAATGAGATGGGCGTATTGCTGCTCGATTACATTGCGGCGGGCAGAAAAGAAGCCGGAACCATGCCGGAGCGCCCGGTTGCGGTCAAGTCCGTTGTTTCGACCCAGCTCGCAGACAGAGTTGCAGAGCACTACGGCGTGGAACTTCGCAGCGTGCTCACGGGCTTTAAGTGGATCGGCGACCAGATTCACAGACTGGAGAGCAAGAATGAGGCGGAGCGCTTCATCTTCGGCTTCGAGGAGAGCTACGGCTATCTCGCGGGCACTTATGTTCGCGACAAGGACGCTGTCGTCGCGAGTATGCTGATCTGTGAGATGGCGGCTTACTACCGGAGCATCGGCTCTTCGATCAAGGCGCGCCTCGAGGAGATTTACGAGACCTACGGACACTATCTGAACGCGGTCGACAGCTTTGAGTTCCCGGGTCTCTCCGGCATGGAGAAGATGAGCGGCATCATGGAGGCGCTTCGCAAGAATCCGCCGAAGGAACTCGCAGGCTATGCGGTCACCAAAGTCACGGATTTTGAGCAGGCGGAGACGACGGGTCTGCCGCGCGCCAACATTCTCCTGTTTGCGCTGGAGAACGACGAAATGGTCATTGTACGTCCGTCCGGCACTGAGCCGAAGATCAAGACTTACTTCACGACGAAGGGCAAGGGGATGGACGAGGCCAAGAAGGAAAAGGAGAAGCTGGCGGCAGCGATGAAGCCGCTGCTCGCCTGACGGAAAGGAAGCTATGGCAAAAGAAATTTTACTTTTTACCCGCGATGACTGCGGGTACTGCGCGAAGGCGCACAAGGGCATTCGGGAGCTGATGGAGGAAAATCCGGCTTATAAGGCCCTGCACATCCGGGAGGTCGAGGAGACCAGAGAGCCGGAATTTATTGAGAAGTTTGATTACTATGCGGTGCCGACCCTCTATCTGGACGGCGTGAAGAAGTTCGAGGCCCATATCGGCATGGGTTACGATGAAATCAAGGCCGCTGTGAAGCGCGTCTTCGATGAAGCGCTCGACTGATGCAATATCTGATTTCATTCCTGGAGGGCATGATCACCTTCATCTCCCCCTGCCTCCTGCCGCTTCTGCCGGTCTATGTGAGCTATTTCGCGGGCGGCGGTGAGCGGAGTCTCGGAAAGACGCTTCGGAATGCGGCCGGTTTTGTGCTCGGCTTCAGTCTCGTCTTTATGGCGATGGGGGCGCTTGCGGGAACGGTCGGCGGCTTTCTCGGACAACACAGGACAGCGGTCAATCTGATTTCGGGTGTGATCGTGATTGTCTTCGGACTCAATTTTCTCGGTGTGCTCCGCTTTCAGCTGTTCCGGGGCGGGGCGCGGAGTCTCGGCACTACAGAGCTCGGTTTCTTTTCTTCGATGCTCTTTGGTGCAATCTTCTCAATCGGCTGGACACCCTGTGTCGGCGTGTTCCTCGGCTCGGCGCTCGCGCTTGCCTCGCAGAGCGGGCATGCGGGCGAGGGGGTGCGCATGTTACTCGCCTATTCGCTGGGGCTCGGCGTTCCGTTTTTACTCAGCGCGGCGTTGATTGACAGGCTGAAAGAGAGCTTTGCGATCATCAAATCGCACTACGGCATCATTAACCGCGTGAGCGGCGCCTTTCTGATCCTGGTCGGCATCCTGATGGCGACCGGTACCATGGGGCGTCTGTTGGTTTTGCTCACGCCCTGAACGGATAGTAAGGAAATACTGCATGAAGAAAAAAACAACATGGATTCTGGCACTGGTGCTGTTGGTGCTTCTGGTGGGCGCAGGCACACTTTACCGGAAACTCGCCGCAAAGCAGGCGGGTTCCCAGTTGCAGGCGGAGGCCAAGAGTACGGCGGCTGCCGAGAGCCCGGCGGCTGAGGGACAGGACAGCATTGCCTCCAAGGCGGGCGCGGAGAGCACCGCGGAGGGGAGCAGCGAGGCGCTGACGGCGGCACCGGATTTTACGGTGCAGGAGGCTGACGGCACGGTACACAAGCTCTCGGAGTACAAGGGCAAGCCGATTGTCCTGAACTTCTGGGCGAGCTGGTGTGGCCCCTGCCGCTCGGAGATGCCGGAGTTCAATGAGGTCTACAAGGAGCGCGGCACAGAGGTCCAGTTCCTCATGGTCAACCTGACCGACGGCAACCGCGAGACCGTGAAGAGTGCCTCGGACTTTGTCGCGGCACAGGGCTACAGCCTGCCGATTCTCTACGACACGGCACAGGACGCGGCGAGAACCTACGGTGTGTTTTCGATTCCCTGCACCTACTTTATCGATGCGAACGGCATGATGACCGCGCAGGCGCGCGGCGCCATTGACAAAGATACCTTGCTGCACGGTATCGAGATGATTACAACAAAATAAGAAGAACGGGATGTGCTTTCGCACATCCCGTTTTTTGTCCTTTCTCTCGTATTCTGTTACGCATTCTGGGACTCAAAGATCCCGCTCGAGCAGAGCGCGAATCGAGTTCATGACAGAATACATTTGATAATTTAAGAGGAACAGCGCATCGCGATCGCGGTGAAAGTGCTGCTTGGCGTAGTCGAGCAGCGGAATCACGGCGCGCTCGGTCTCATCGATATAATCGAGCAGCTTTTCCCGCGAAAAGCCGTAGGCCATGTAGGAGAGATTGTTGCAACGATCCAGTAACTTTGTCAGAACCGCAACGCGGTTGCCGGGAATCCGTGCAAAATAGCTGTCCCGCGCGCGCGCGTGCGGCACCCCGGGTTCCGGAAAGAAGGTGAGACGGCGCACGGCCTCCTGTACGCTCGCATTGACCGGAAGCTCTTCCGGCAGCAAATGACAGTCCTCACAGGTGTCGTGGAGCAGCGTCGTGGCAATCAGCTCATCTTCCGCGAGGCCCAAGGACAAGGCATGGCAGGCCATCGTCAGCGGGTGGATAATGTAGGGAAGCTTGGCCGGTCCCTTGCGCCGCTGTCCGGCGTGACAGCGCTCCGCAAAGAGCAGAGCTTTCGGTGTTTCCTGAAAATCAAAGCGCGCGGCAGCTTCCATGACCTGGGTTCTCAGCTCCGCGACTTGTATGAAGTGTTCATAGGACATGGTAGTATTCATGACAACTCCTTCTATGGACGATTCATCATACGTATCGATTCTATTGTCGGCTCTTTTGTCTGTGAAATCAAGCAGAGCCTGCATTTTCAGCGAAATGTTGAGAAAGACAGAGTGAAATACAGTTTGTTTTGCCATTTTGCAAAGCGGCGCAAATCTGTGTATAATGAGAGAAAATGGAAGGCAACGGAGGTTTACCATGAATTATGAAGCACTGATGGAAGAGAGACAGTCGCTGCGCTCGTTTGAGCAGAAGGAAGTTCCGGCGGCTGCATTGCAGGAGGTAGAGCGCTATTTCGGAGAGACGGCCCGCATTTTACCGGAAATCGGTCTGGAGTTGCACTGCGCAGCCGGCATCGGCACGGGACTTGAGGGCATCGCGGGTTACGGCGGCAATGCCTTCGGTGCGCCGCTCTACCTCATGGTACTCTCGGAGGAAAAGGAAGGCTGGCTTGAAAACGCAGGTTTTGTGAGCGAGCAACTTCTGCTGAAGCTCACGGAGCTCGGCATTTCCGCCTGCTGGCTCACCCTGACCGATGAGGCGGCGACCAAGCGCGCGCTCGGCATTGAGAGCGACAAGAAAGCGGCGGCCCTGCTCGCGGTCGGCTATGCGAGAGCGGAGCGGGCGGAGAAGCGCCTGGATATTGATACCCCCGCGAATGTAAAGGTGGACACGCGCGCGGGCCACATTGCCCCGAAGATTTCCGAGCAGGCGCTCTTCTTTGAAGAGAAGTTCGGACAGGAGGCAAGTTTTGTCGAGGGTCAGTTTGACCCGGTGCTGGACAAGGCGCTCTATGCGGCGAGCCTTGCGCCGAGCTTCCACAATCGTCAGGCCTATCGCTACCTGCAGGCCGGACGCGATCTCTACCTGCTCGACGGCGCTGACGAGAAGACCACGGAAGAGGACAGACGGCTGAGCCTCGGCGCTACCATGGCGAACTTCTGGCTGGTCTACTCCAATTACAACCCGGTGGCTGCTCGCTGGGAGATCGGCGGAGAGGCAAGCGCAGATATGCAGCTTCCGGCAGCATATCGCGTCGCGGCAAAGCTTCGCCTCTACTAAATATCAATAGGGCTGGGAACATTTTATGGGACTGACAACGTCGCCTCTCGTCAACGGAGGGCAATGGACAGACGACAACAGTGCGCGCCATAGCGCACTTCTGCACCGCCTCTTGGACATCGGGGAACTCTTGATGGCGAGCGGCGCGGAGGTAAATCGCGTCGAGGATACTTTGACCCGCATGGGGATGGCGTACGGCGCATCCCATATGAATGTATTTGTGATTACCACGAGCATCGTCATCACGATGATTTTTCCGGACGGCACGGAGCGCACCCAGACGAGGCGTATACGGAACGGTGGCTCGACGGACTTCACCTTGCTTGAGGATTTGAATGCGTTGAGCCGTCGTTGCTGCAGGCAACCCTTGCCCATTGAAGATCTGAAGGAGCAGCTTGACGCCATCCGCTCGGAGCCGCACTCGGATTTCCTCTATTACGCGGGCAATGTAGTCGGCGTCGGCAGTTTTACGGCTTTCTTCGCGGGAACGACGTCCGATGTGATTGCGGCGAGCATCCTCGGGCTGATTGTCTCGGCGATGCGAAAGCGCCTCGGGAAAATTACGCCGACACCGGTCATCGACAACTTTGTGGGTTCCTTCCTGACCGGTTGTCTGCTCGGCGGAACGGTGCAGGCGCTGCCCTTCCTCCACATGGACGCCATCATAATCGGAGAAGTCATGCTCTTTGTGCCCGGAATTGCGATGACCAATGCGGTGCGCGATGTCCTGTCGGGCGATACCATGGCGGGAATGATGCGCCTTCTTGAGAGTCTGCTCTGGACAGTCGCGCTGGCCTGCGGTTTCATGGCAAGCCTGGCGCTGATCAACATGCTCTCCTGAACCTAAAACGATGAAAATAGGAGAGAGCAGCGTATGAGCGAGGAAATGCGCACGGTAGTCATTCAGCTCTTAGCGGCCTTCATGGGCGCGGGGAGCTTTGCGATTTTATTTCAGTTGAAGCGAAAGTATCTCTTCATCGCGGCGCTCGGCGGTGCGTTGGAGTGGGGCGTGTATTTGCTGCTCATGAAGCTCATCGGCGCGGTATTCCCGGCAAGTTTTCTCGCCTCGGCCTTCACCGCGCTCTATGCGGAACTGCTGGCACGGTGGCAGCGGGCTCCGGTGACCATTTTCTTTATCTCGGGGATTATTCCCCTGGTGCCGGGAAGCAGCCTTTACTATACGATGAGCGCCATTGTGCACGGGGACAGCGATGCAGCCAGATACTACAGTTCCAGAACCGTTCAGTATGCGTTTGCGATTGCGGCCGGCATCTCCGTCATCACGGCGGTCTTTGAGATGTGGCGCACGCTGAAGGCGAAGTTAAAAAGAGAAGCGCGCCGAAATCGGCAGAACAACCTCTAAAACAGAGCTCCCGCAACGCGAGGAATCAGCGTTGCGGGGGCTTATTTTTTTGTTTGTATGGGCGGAGGTATGCCTGTCGCGAACGAGCGGAAAGGACACCGGCGTTTTCGCTGTTAGAATGCGGCCAAGCGGACAAAAAGAGTTGGTGTCATTTCCTTGTGATTGCATCCTCTCGTGTCGGGATTGAACTTTCATACTGTTTCAGGGAAGGATATAAGCAGAGAAAGGCCTTGTATATCAAGGGGGTAAAGCACTTTTCAACTCTTTTTGTCCTATAACGTTAGAATGCGTTCAAAAAGAACACAGTACCCGGAAGAACCGGACGGAAGCATTGAACAAAAACAAGGGTATTGTAAAGATATTGAAAATATAGTATTATAAAAATGGCAACGAGATTTCGATTCAAGAGATTCATTCTGTGTATTGGTGACAGCGAGAAGAAAACTGTGAACAGGAGGAGAATCGGGATGAAGAGAAAACCGGCTACGGTACTGGCGGCAATGCTGCTGAGCGCTGCAATGGCGCTTCCGACCTTCGCTGCGGGCTGGCAGCGGGATGGCAGGGGTTGGTGGTATCAGTACGCAGACGGGCGCTACGCCGCGGGCCAATGGGAACAGATGCAGGGGAGCTGGTACTACTTTGATGCGGACGGGTACATGGCGACCGGCTGGCGGCAGATTGACGGCAAATGGTATTACCTGAATTCGTCCGGGGAGATGCTCCGCAATACGACCACGCCGGACGGCTATCGGCTCGGCATCGACGGCAGCCTGCTCGATGATGCCGGGAATGAGACCATCGCCGGAACCTGGCATTATGTCTGTGAGATTTCGCAGGCGGATGACGAGAGTCAATACCGGTTCAAGACACAGAGAGCGGACGATGTGCCAGAATCGCTGACCTTCCGCGTGGAGGGCAAGGCTGCTGTGCGTGATAATGGAGAGGTCTATACGAAGGACGGCGTGTACTATGTACGCAACCGAAGCCACGGTTCCGGGACCATTCTCCAAGTGGAAGACGGCACGCTGTACCTCGGCGCTGTGACCAACGGCGAGATGGTGCTCTACATTTACAACAGATAACAAATGTCAGATGACAAAACGCAGATAACAAAATCCCCGCAGCGACCGGCAGGCAGCTGCGGGGATTTTTGCGTCAACAGGCAGAGAAATGCGCTCAGCGCTTTCTCGAAGCGATGTAATAGGGCAGCGCCACAAAGACCGCACCGCCGATGATGTTGCCGAGGGTGACCGCCGCGAGGTTAAAAATCCAGCCGTTTACGCTCACAGCCTGACCGGCGGGGACTAAAAGCGCCGAGGTGAGCAGGGTCATATTGGCAATGCTGTGCTCAAAGCCGGTCGTGATGAAGGCGAAGAGACACCAGAAGCACATGAGAATCTTGGCGCTCTCGTTCTTGACGCGGAAACCGCACCAGACCGCAAGACAGACCAGAATGTTGCAGAGGATGCCGCGCGATACAAGCGGCACAAAACCGGCCGACATCTTGGCAAAGGCGCCCTTTGCAACGGCTTCCGCGACCGCACCGGTCTGCAGGCCGCTCGCGTAGAAGAGCAGGGAGAGCAGCACGGAACCCGCGACATTGCCGAGCCAGCAGACACACCAGAGCTTCAGAAGCTCGGCGGCACTGATCTTGCCGTCGAGGGCACCGGCTGTCATGACCATGGTGTTGCCGGTAAAGAGTTCCGCGCCGGCAATGATCACGAGGCTCAGTGCGACACAGAAGGATGCGCCCATCACAATCTTGGCCGCTGGGTTCCCGGCCAAAAGGCCGCTCTCCGTGAAAATCAAAAGAATACCGAAGCCGATATAAGCGCCTGCCAGCATAGACATGAGAAAATACCCGAGGGGGTTTTTCTTCAGTAAGCCGACTTTTGCAGCTGCCGCATTGGTCATTGCCGAAAACTCATCTTGGTACATGGCCTTGTCCTCCGAAAAAACAATATTGATCTGAATTGTGCGAATTTATTATAGCTTAGTGCGAGGGCTTTGTCAGCACTACAGTCTCACACAGAGTAAGGCAGACGGATAGGGGCGCAGGGGAGTCTTTTGGGGCGCGCTCCGGGTAGAGGCGCTTGAAATATTAACGCTGACTAAACTATACTGGACTTAAGTTTATAAAAGCGATTTCTTCAGAGTGGCAATCGGAGTTTGCTTGCTTGAGAGGAGCAGAACATGGGGAGAGAAGCGCCGGAAAAGAAGCGGCAAGATGAGAAACGGCTCATTGCGGAGATGATTGCGTATTACTGTAAAAAGAAGCACGGCAGCGCAGAGGGATTGCTATGTGAGGATTGTCGAAAACTCATGGACTACGCAAACACCCGTATTGAGCGCTGCCCCTTTACGGAGAGCAAGAGCTTTTGCAGCCACTGTGAAGTGCACTGCTACGCGCCAAAGATGCGGGAGCGGATACGCGAAGTCATGCTGTGCAGCGGCCCGCGCATGCTCATACGGCACCCGCTCCTCTCAGTGCGGCATATGCTGACGGGAATACAAAACAAAAGCGCGGGCAAAAAGGGGAGGGAAGAAGGATGATTCAAATGCGGCTCATACGGCTCCTAAAGGGAGCCCGAAAGTATATTGTTCTGCAGATTCTCTGGCAGTGGCTTTCACTCCTGGTACAGGTCGTGATTGCGTGGAACATCGCTGGCCTCATCGAGGAAGCCCGAAACCGAACGCTCGGCACCGAGCGCATCCTCGTTGCGCTCGTAACCGTGCTGCTGGGGCTTTCACTCCGCGCTGTCTGCGACCGCCTCTATACCGCGGCGAGCTTCCGCGCGAGCGCGGATGTGAAGCGCATTCTCCGCGGCCGCATTTATCAAAAGATACTGCGGCTCGGCCCCTCTTACCGCGAACAAATCAGCAGCGCCGAGTTGGTGCAGATGTCGGGCGAAGGCGTTGAGCAGCTCGAGACCTATTTCGGCCGGTATTTGAGCCAGTTCTTTTACGCCCTGCTTGCGCCGCTCACCTTGTTCTTTGTGCTATCGCCGATCGATCTTAGAACGGCGACCCTGCTGCTCATCGCAGTTCCGCTGATTCCGGTGGTCATCATGCTCGTCATGGTGGTCGCAAAGCGCCTTCTGAGCCGCTACTTTGACATCTACTACGGGCTCGGGGACAGCTTCCTCGAAAAGCTGCAGGGCATGGCCACTTTAAAGATTTATCAGGCGGATCGGGCGGCGGCCGATGCTATGGACCGGGAGTCCGAGCGCTTCCGGAAGATTACGATGAAGGTGCTGACCATGCAGTTAAACAGCACCTCGGTCATGGATATCATCGCCTACGGCGGCGCGGCGGTCGGCATTGTGTCGGCGCTGACTCGTTTTGCAAGCGGCGAACTCTCCCTTGCGGGGGTGCTCATGTTCATCCTGCTCGCGGCGGAGTTCTTTCTGCCGATGCGCATCCTCGGCAGCTTCTTCCACATCGGCATGAACGGCATGAAGGCGAGTGACCGCATTTTTGCTTTCCTGGATCTCCTGGAACCCGAGGTAGGGCAGGCAGAGCTCGGCGCGGGGAAGATTGACATCCGCATGGAGCAGCTCAGCTTTTCCTATGAGGAGAGCCGTCAGATATTAAAGGGCATCACGCTCGAGCTTCCCGCGCAGTCCTTTGTGTCCCTGGTCGGTGTCTCCGGCTCCGGAAAATCCACAATTGCCGGCATACTCATGGGGCGGAACAAGGGCTACGTCGGCTCGCTTCGGCTGAACGGCGAAGAGCTGAGCCGCTTTTCGACCGAGAGCCTCATGGATCGCCTGACCATGGTAGGGCACGACAGCAGGTTCTTCCGCGCGAGTGTGCGGGAAAACCTCTTGCTCGCAAAGCCGGAGGCGACCGAACTTGAGATGAAAGAGGCGCTCCGAAAGGTGAATCTCCTCTCCTTTATCGAAGCCCGGGGCGGTCTCGAGATGCGGCTTGCATCGAATGCCGGCAACCTCTCGGGCGGACAAAAGCAGCGCCTTGCGCTGGCCCGCGCTTTGCTTCACGACACCCCCGTCTATATCTTTGACGAGGCCACTTCGAACATCGATGCGGAGAGTGAGGAGATGATCATGGCGGTTATACACGAGCTCACAAAGAGCAGAACCGTGTTGCTCATCTCGCACCGGCTTGCGAATGTGGTGGACAGCGACAAAATCTATATGTTGAAGGACGGCAAGCTTGCGGAGGCGGGCAGCCACGCGGAATTGATGCGACAAGCGGTGGCGTATCGGCGCCTCTTTGAGGAGCAGAGTCAGCTTGAGCGCTTTGCGGCGGGTAGGAGTGACAGTCATGAATAAACGAAGATCGGATCTCGCAATCATGGGAAGCCTGATCGGGCTCGTTAGACCCCTCACTTTCATTATGTTGACCGGAATTCTGCTCGGTGTGCTCGGTTTTCTCTGTGCCATTTTCATCACGATACTCGGCGGCTACGGCGTGATCAAGGGGCTCGCTGCGGCCTGGGGCAGCGAAGTTCAGGGGCAGTTCACGGCACTTTTGAGCGCTTCCTGGCGTCAGCTCTTTTCGGCAATCTTAGTGTTTGCGCTTGCGCGCGGCGTCCTGCACTACGGCGAGCAGTACTGTAACCACTACATTGCCTTTCGCATTCTGGCCATCATCCGCCATAAGGTGTTCGCGGTTCTAAGGCAACTCTGCCCGGCAAAGCTTGAGGGCAGGGATAAGGGGAACCTCATTGCCGTCATCACGAGCGATATCGAACTGCTCGAAGTGTTCTTTGCGCACACCATATCTCCGATTGCGATTGCCTTTCTGACCTCGCTTATCATGGTGGGCTTTATCGGGGCGCAGCACAGACTTGCGGGCTTGCTTGCCGTTCTCGCATATGTGACGGTCGGCATAGGCCTTCCGATTTGGAACGGCAGACGGAGCGCTGCGGCGGGCATGGCCTTACGAAGCGAGATGGGAGAACTCAATAACTTTGTCCTGGACAGCCTCTACGGCGTGGATGAGCTCCTGCAGTTTAATCGGGGAGAAGCTCAACTCGCTGAGATGAACCGGAGATCCGAGAAGCTTGCGGGTTTCCAAAAGAAGCTGAGCGGCTTTGAGGGCTCGCAGCGCGCGCTCACGAATCTGGTCATTCAGCTCTATTCCTTTGGCATGTTCTTTTTGATGCTCTTCCTCTACCGAAATGGCGAGGTTACGTTCTCGGGTATGCTGCTTGCGACCCTCGCGATGATGAGCTCCTTTGGTCCCGTCGTCGCGCTCTCCTCGCTCTCGAATCACTTAAACCAGACCCTGGCCTGCGGGGAACGCGTGCTCTCGCTGCTCGAAGAGACACCGGAGGTGGCAGAGCGAAGCGATGGAGAGACGCCGCGCTTCGAGGGGGCGGCGCTTGACCGAGTCAGCTTTGCCTACCGCGAGGAGAAGATTTTGAGCGAGTTCTCCCTGCAGATCGAAAGAGGGAAGGTGCTCGGCATTCACGGCGCGAGCGGCTCCGGGAAATCGACCCTCTTAAAGCTCTTGATGCGCTTCTGGGATGTGCAGAAGGGCGCGGTGCGAATCTCGGGGCAGGATGTGCGGGACATTCAAACTGCGGCACTACGAGAAATGACAAGCTATGTGACGCAGGACACCGTGCTCTTCCGCGATACGATTGCAAAGAACATAGCGGTCGCAAAACTCGATGCGACGCAGGCGGAGATTGAGGCCGCGGCGGCAAAGGCTAGCATCCATGACTTTATCATGAGCCTCCCGAAGGGCTATGAGACCGAACTCGGGGAGCTCGGCGACACGCTCTCGGACGGAGAGAAGCAGAGAATAGGCCTCGCAAGAGCCTTTCTCCACGAGGCAGATTTCATCCTATTGGACGAGCCGACCAGCAATCTGGACGTGCTGAACGAGGGCATCATCTTAAAATCCCTCTCTGCGGAAAAAGAAGGCAAAACCATAGTGCTGGTCTCGCACCGGCAGTCCACCCTGTCTGTTGCGGATTGCCGCTATCACATGGACAACGGGCGAATTTCGTAGGTGCGGAAGAAAAAGCGACAGGGCAGGGTTATGTTAGAAGCAGACAGAGTTGAAAACATATGTTCGAAAAAACGCTTGTTTTTTGCGCCGTTTTATGCGATACTCCGAAAAGAACAAATGTTCTGTGCGCGGAAGGGGGGATGTTTCATGGAAGAGGCAAAACAACTCTGGCGGGAGGTGAGGCTTCATTGCCCAAATTGCGGGCGTTATCTGCACGGAAATCTTCGAGCGGATGGCAGTGCGAGAATGAAGTGTCAGTCCTGCGGTCTTATCATTGTTCGAACGGTGAAGAGTCGGCGACGTTGTGAATTGCAACTTTTAGCGGTGGAAAACAAATAAAAAGAAGGAAGAGACATGACGACGATGCGGCATGAAAACTAAGCCCGCATCAGGTCCGTGTAAGAGAACGGTGTGTTGTACCAGTATTGAGAGGCAGCCGGCAGAGTGAATACTCTGCCGGCTTTTTCGTTGTCGAAAGGAGAGATTTTGTTGCTGATTGAGATGATACGAAGACTTCGGACGGGTAATAGCAAGGTGATGGAAGAAATTTATAAGAAGATGTATCCGCTGCTGGCTGCGGAAGCAAGCAGAACCCATTTCATGGAATTTGACGATGCGATGCAAGAATATTGTCTCGCACTGTTTCTTGCTTTGCGACAGGTGCGTGAGCCTGCAACGGAAGCGCAGGCATTGGCTTACTGCAAGACAGTTGTGCACCATCATTTTTGTAAACTCTATCGCAGCTATGTGAGAAAAGGGCAAGCGGAATACGCGGAGGAAGAACTTCCGGAGAGGGCATGTCATGACGGTGAGATAGAACGAGTTTTATTGGAGACAGCCTTGCGAAGAGAATTACAGGGATTCACGGAAAAGAAGCGGAATATTCTGGCGGAACTATATCTTTCCGGAGAAACGGAGATGTCTCTTGCACAGAAATACGCAGTCAGTAGGCAGTATGTGAACCGCTTGAAGCGCGAATTTCGTGTACAGGCCGAGCGGTATCTGTGCTAATCCGGGAAGAAGGAAATCAGATAAATCAGGAGGAAAATGCGTTGGAAGAAATACTGTATGGATTATTGCGGGAACAAGGTATTTGGGCAGTCTTGTTTGTTGCGCTGCTTTTCTATGTGCTCAGAAAAAATGAGGAACAGGACAAACAGGAAGCTGCGCGGGAGGCTGCGTGCCAAGAGCTGTTAAAACAATTTGCGGAGGAACTGCATGCACTGCGAGAAGAAAAGGAGAAGAAAAACACAGCGAATAGAAAATAAGAAACGGAGTTGCTTTTTTGGCTCGTCCGGGCTTCTTCTCTTATGAATTTGCAAATTCAGAAAGATGAAGGAGGACAAGAGAATGTTATTGAAGGCAGGAAGCAGTGGTGAGCAGGTCAAGGCGTTGCAGCGAGGTTTAAAGATGCTTTGCTGCTACGGTGGCACACCGGACGGAAAGTACGGAGGCGGCACGGAGGCAGCCGTTCAGAAGTTCCAGAAACAGCAGGGAATTGAAGCGGATGGTATTGTGGGAGATGAGACTTGGCGTTGCCTGGTAGAAGAGCTTTTTTCGCTTGGAACTGCGTTAAAGGAGCAAGGCTTTTATAAGGGCTATGTGAGCGGAGCTCCGAGTGTGAAACTTTATGAGGCTCTCTGTGCTTTTCAGCGGGCAAGAGGACTGCAGCCGGACGGCATGGCGGGGGCAGCAACGCGCGCCAGGTTGTTTCGTTACGGAGAAAGCGTAGTATTTCCGCTCGGCTTGGGCAGTAAGGGCGATTATGTGTGGAATCTACAGTATGCTCTTTTTGCGCTTTGCTGTAATCCAGGTGGAATGGACGGTGTCTATGGCAGTGCAACGGCAGAGGCGGTTCGGAAGTACCGGAAGCGCTATGGTTTCCCGGATAATGTAGTTGTTGACAGTACACTGTTCGAACACAGCAAAGAAAAAATTCGGCGGATTCAGCGCGCACTTCGTGAAAAGGGATATCCGACCGCCGCAGAGGAAGGTTACGCGGATGCCAATCTGATTGAACAGATTCGTGCGTATCAGAAGCAGAATTGGCTTACGGCGGATGGTCAGGTGGGACCCGCCACGGAAGAGTTGCTGTTCGGAGCCGTTCAGGGGGATGCGCTGGATTCGCTGCCGCTTAAGCGGAAATCGCGGGGCGAACGTGTGCAGAACCTGCAGTATGCGCTTCGAATGCTCTGTATCGATCCGAATGGCACAGACGGAATCTTTGGAGGCGGCACCGAGGCAGCAGTCAAGAAGTATCAGAAGAGAAGTCAGCTTGCGGAGAGCGGCGTGGTGGATACCGCACTCTGGGGAAGATTGAGTGCGGAAATCAAGCCGCTGCAGGAGGCACTGCGCAACAAGGGATACAGCTGTCGCACAGACGGCGTGGTAGACACAGCTTGCTATCAGGCAGTGCTGGATTTTCAGCGCAAGCATGCACTCAGTGCCGACGGTATGATCGGAAAAGGAACAAAAACGCTGTTATTTGGCGATGCGAATGCAGGGGGAACTTTAAGCGCAGTGCTTCGCGAGGGAAGCAGCGGTTCGCTGACGCGTTATCTTCAGCAGCTGCTCGCAGAGCAAAATTACGCAGTGACTGTGGACGGTGTTTTTGGAGCGGAGATGAAACGTGCAGTTGAAAATTTCCAGCAGAAACACGGGCTTACGTCGGATGGAATTTTTGGCGCACAGAGCTGGAAAAAACTGTTCGAGGTAAGAAGCAAGTTAGTGCTTTTCAGCGATACAATGCGCTTTGTACAGGCAGCTGAGGCGGAGCTGCAGCTTGGGTTTGCCGAGGACTATGGGAACAATATTACGCCCTATGGGGAGTGGTACGGTTTGAACGGAGAGCCTTGGTGTGCGATGTTCGTGAGCTACTGCGCTTATCGGGCGAACATGCTGCCGGTGTTTGTACCGCGCTTTGCCTACTGCCCGGACGGCGTAAACTACTATCGCAAGATGAAGCGCTACTATAAAAGGGACAGCGGTTATATCCCGAAAAAGGGAGATGTTATCTTCTTCTATAATTACAGTAAGGGGCGAGTAGCACATACCGGAATTGTGGTAGAGGGTGATGCACGCGGTATTTTCGTGATTGATGGCAACGGGATCGAAAATAGCGTGCGAAAGTCCTGGCATTCTCTGAAAGAGGATACGATTGATGGATATGGTGACAATGGAGGGAAACCGGTATATGGAAGTTTAATCACAGAACTGGAAGCGCAGGAAAAGGCGGATCAGCTGGCCCTTGAATTTGTGAAAGGGGTTATGGTTTCGCCGGAATTGGTTCAAAAACTGGAGAGTTGGGGGCTTGACAAGGATGTCTTCCTTTATCAAAATGTGGATAGTAAGCTTAGCGTTAAAGTCAGCAGAGGGGCTTCGTGGTATCTTTCCTGTGATGAAAATGCGAGTTTAGACATCTCGTCAGATGGTGTGGAAATGACTAGTCGGCTAGGACCGATTTCTTTGAGCTTTGGTGGACTGGATGCAGGAACGAGATCGAAGTTGTCGAGTTTATCATTGGAGCTTGAGGGAGTACCCGGAAGAATTGAAATATCAGCGGAGGGAGCTTGGTTAAAGGTATCTCTTGTTTTTGAAAAGACTTTCCGTGTTGCAGAGAATATGGATTTCAATTACTCAGTCGGATTGACATTATGGGTACACCCCGACACGACAAATTTACCGCCGGCAGTTTCCATGGAGGCCTATGAGGCTACTATCTATAATATCAGGACTTTACAGGGAACAGTGCGATACGAAGGGAACCCGGCTGTGTTGATAGCGAGCGCAGGTGTTCTAGCAGTCGTTTTACTGGTAGTATTCGTACAGAGAGCTGAGGCTTCAGAGGTGGTGACAGAAACGATGATAGAAAATGTTGTGAAGATCCATGAGAGGACGATAGATAAGCTTCCGCAGGTGGAGGAATATTTGAAGCAAGCAGCTTGAAAACAGAAGCAAGGACAGCGAAGCTGTCCTTGCTTCTGTTTTTTTGTTAAAACGCACGAAGGAGCACATTATGGAAGAGAAAATAGTTCTGTCATATCCTGCTGAAATGGAAGATGACTGCTTAAATTGGTCCTATGATCAGATCGGCAATATAAAAGCGGATCATTGGGTGGCGAGAGTTATAACTTGTCTCGGTGTGGCGGGATTTATTTATAACGTGAAAAATGTTGATTATGCGCAAGTATTTGCTGTGCTGATAGCAATCGGATGTATCAGACTTTTATCCTTGAGACTGCAGAAGTCGGCTTTTTTGCGCAGCACGATAAAAATGAGAACGGAACAGCCATATGAGAACAAGAAAATTCTCTGTGAGAGCGGAATTTTATCTGAGCTGGGAAAAAGGAGCTGGAGAGGGGTACGCTTGATTCTCAGAAAGAACAAACTAATCTTGATCAGCTGGGTGGCAATTTATTTGATTGTTCCCAAGAAAATGCTCGGGGAAGAGGATATTGCCAAAATTCGGAGATGGATTCAAACAGCAAATGGGCATAAGACAAGGGAGGATTCCGACAGCGCCGGGATTGATTGGAATGAGGTCAGAAAGATGAAATTTCTTGGCTTTATTCATCTGGGAACTCCGGTATTGGGAACGGCATTTAGTTTTGTATTCACAGTGGTGAGTATTGTGCTTTTTCGAAGTGTGGAGGGGGTTCTTTGGCGAACCCTGATAGGCTTGGAACTTGGCTTTTGCTTATATTGGATTATTTATATTGCTTTAAGCGCTTGTAGGGAATGCTTCTGGACAGTCGCTGAGGACATGGAGCGAGATCCGGCGGCAAAAGAGATGGAAGTTTTTAGGCGCGTTTTCCCGTCGGCGGAAGGGCCCGTTAATTGGACGGAGCTGATACGCTCACATCCGGAGGAGGTCAATATCATCCCGTGCAAGCACGGGCGCATCCTGATGTTCGGACATAGGAGATATTTCGTGCAGTATGAGGGCTGTGACAGGTTGCTGTAATCCTGTGTGCGAGGCCTTGTATTTTATAAGCCAAATTACTACACTCGAAGATAACAAGGGGGCTTCAAATCCAAAGAAAGAGGTATGAGTTACTATGAAAATGCGAGGGTTCAAGTTGTTTGCTGCAGTGCTCACCGCGACCATGCTAAGCGTGACGGCTGCGATTCCGGCAGCTGCCTATCTGAATACGGCAGGACATTGGACACAGAGCGGGGGAAAATGGTACTTCTTGGACGAGCAGGGGAATACAGTGTACGGCTGGATTTACGACAACAACAGTTGGTACTATTTCTCGCCGCGTTGGGGGGCCTTGCACAGCGACTGGCTGGAGCTTCGGGACGGAAGACAGTACTACTTCAGCACGAAGCATGACGGGAGCTTTGGGAAAATGCTGACAGGCTGGCAGTGGATTCATGATGCTTGGTACTACTTCGGAACTGTGGCAGATGGGCGAGAGGGACTGCTGTTTACGAATGAGACAACGCCGGACGGCTATCGCGTAGACAAGGATGGAAAGTGGATCGGTCAGGCGAATGCGAGTGGAGACAGCAGAGCGGCTGTTTTGGCGGCGTGGCCTGGAATTTATTATTTGAATGAGGATACCTACATTGAGGTTTTTGATGTTTCGGCCGGAGGGACCATACATTTCGGCAGACGCATATTGGATGCTTCTGGAGAATTCCCGATTTACCACGAGTATACCGTCCCCTTCACGAATGCGGAAATGACCGAGTTCCGGAACCCATATCAAGGTGGAATCAATGAGGTATTTACCTTGGTCGACGGCGGAATCAATGCGACTTTGGAAGGCGGTGGCAGAGGCGCGGACAGCGGTTTCTATGTGAAACGTCGCTGAGGTTTTGACGAAAAACAGAGAGCGGCAGAGCGTAGGCTCTGCCGCTCTCTGTTTCTGGCAGGAGGTGAGGCTTCATTGCCCAAATTGCGGGCGTTACCTGCATGGAAATCTTCGAGCGGATGGCAGTGCGAGACTAAAGTGTCAGTCCTGCGGTCTTATCATTGTTCGGACGGTAAAGAGTCGGAGACGTTGTGAGCTGCAGCTTTTGGCGGTGGAAAAATAGAAAGAAGGAAGAGGAATGACGACGATGCGGCATGAAAACTAAGCCGCATCAGGTCCGTGCAAGAGAACGGTGTGTTGTACCAGTATTGAGAGGCGGCCGGCAGAGTGAATCCCTCTGCCGGCTTTTTCGTTGTCGAAAGGAAAGATTTTGTTGCTGATTGAGATGATACGAAGGCTTCGGATGGGGAATAGCAAGGTGATGGAAGAAATTTATAACATCAGAACTTAGCAGGGCAAGGTAAGCTATGAGAAGCGGTACCGTTGGGAGCGGACGCTATTACTTTAGTCATTCTGGTGCTCGCTGCACTGATACAAAATTTAGAAACTTTGAAGAATATAGTAGAGGAATTACCGGAGCTTTTGGTAGAATGTTATAAAGGACTGTTAAGGGCACAGCCTCAGTTAACACCGCGGTTAGCACATTGAAGATATAATATATGGGCAGGGGATCCTGCTCATATATTTTTATAAAAGGTGGAAAGAATGCGAGATGTAATTGTCGTGGAATATTACGATACAGAAGAATCCGTGCGCTGTATGCAGTGGGCTGATAAAAAAAGAGGGTTGGATGTGGCAAAGCATTGGCTTGCTTGTTGCTTTGCAGGTGTCGGGGGGGTGGGCTTTGCAGAATCGCTGGGAGATATTAAACGTACACAGATATTTTGCATTCTAATGGGGTTCGGATTCACTTGGTTGCTCATGCAACATATTTGGCGGACATCAAAAACGATTCGTCAGATGAGAAGGCAAGAATACGAGTTGCAAGGCATTAGAGTGATTCTGTGCGAGAAAGGGATCGTATCAGATACCGGTAGGCGAAGTTGGCAAGGCATTAAATTGGTTATTGGCAAGGAGAGCTTAGCATTGCTGAGTTCCATACGAGTTTACCTAGCCATTCCAAAGACAGAATTGTCAGAGGAACAGATTTCGCAAATTCGTATATGGATGCAAGAGGCAAAGAAAGCGGAAGCAAGGGGAGAGAAGCAAGAAGATCAATCAGGTATTTGTTGGGGAGAAGTCAAGAAGATGTGCTTCCTGGGTTTTCTCAATATGGGATTCCCGGTCCTTGCACTGAGCTTTTCGCTGGTGTTGGGACTTATTGTGTGGGTTTTGTGTTACAGGGCATCCGATATGTTTTGGAGTGTACTTCTGGGTGTTGAGATGGGAATCATACTTCTGATAATCGTTAGTACACTCGAAGGAATGCTCTATAGATGTATATGGTCAGTGGATGAGGCGAAAAAGGAGGATCCGAGTGCTCCGGAAATGGAATTTTATCGGGAAGTGTTTCCTAAAAGAGAGATTTCTGAGGAAGAAGCGCGGGAACTTTTCCCGGATATAGATTCGATTTACACGATTTCCTGTAAGCACGGGAGAATTATTATGTATGGCTATCAGGGATTTATTGTCCTGTATAAAAACATAGGGCGTGCCCTGTAGCTGAAAAGCAGATGTTACAATGCGGTTTCGTCGGAAGCAGTATAGCGCGGAATTAGCTTTGTATATTTGGCGCTGACTGCAGCAGAAATAGCAGTTTTGGAGTTTATTGGGTGGTGTTGTCAGAGGGCAGTTGAACTTGCTCCGATAATTAACGCGCAATAGAATGAATCCCAGACAGCAGTGAAATCTGCTGTCTGGGATTATATTGAGGGCTGATATGAACGATAAAATAGTTGTTCCAAAGCTGGAAAAGGAACGCCTGATGGAATATTTCTGGGCGGTGAGAAAAATGCCGTTATTTCAGCGCCTTGATAAAATCACGGGAATCGCATTTCTTTCCGTGATTATTATGCGGAATACGAACATCCTGAAAAGCTAATATTGGAATTTTCTTTTGGGATTCAGCGGACTTATTTTTTTCGTTCAGTGGTTGCTTCGAGTGGAACAAGTGACGAGGCTATTGCAGGCCGATGACGAAAAGTTCCTCCTTTCAAAGGAGGGATTTCTAATGCGAGAAGGCATGCGGACTTGGAAGAATAAACGCTTGCTGGTGCGGAAGGATTATGCAACGATTGTATCGGAAACGAGTATCTATTTTGTTTTTTCCGTGAGAGATATGTCAGATGAA
Organism: Stomatobaculum sp.; assembly: GCF_057248925.1. Taxonomy (NCBI): domain Bacteria; kingdom Bacillati; phylum Bacillota; class Clostridia; order Lachnospirales; family Lachnospiraceae; genus Stomatobaculum; species Stomatobaculum sp. Next base: position 9,189 of record NZ_DBHIHF010000005.1, on the reverse strand, counting down.
CAGTTGCAGCGGCTCATACAATGGGTTTCGGAGGGGAAGTAGCAATGAAAGAGCAAGTGAATCAAATTGAGATTCCCAACAGACCGCTTAGCGGAAATCAGCAACTGAATTGGCAGGAGATTCGAACATTTCGCTTTTGGTGTTTGCTTCAAAAAAACTTTGCCTGGGGGCTGTTTTTGATTCTGCCGTTTTCAGTTCTGATTTCGGGGTATAATATTGCAATATCGAAAACCCATGCGAATCTTCTCTTTGCCTTTTTGCTGCATGGGGCCGGCATCGGATTGATTTTTGAATATGCGATGACAATCATACGGACTGTGCTTTGGGATGTTCGAGATATGCGGGAGTGTAGCTATACAGAGGAAACGATAGCGAAGTTGGAAATGCTCTATGAAGGAAGGACGTCACTCTGTTTTGATGCGGATGACTGGGAATCCGCTCGATGGATTCGAGGCAGAAACGGATATGTGCTAAAACTGAAAAGAAAGGTTCCAAGACCTTTTGAACAGCGGGAATTGCAGTATTGGTTTTATAAGACGCAGCTTAGCGAAGCGGAGGCAGGTGAAATTCAGAAATTTGTCGATACGGTCAATCGCTGAGATGCGGAAAGCCGGGGGGGAAGGAGAGCATAGGATGCAAACCATCATTACGGTAGAGTACGGCGATGTCGAGGAAGCGGTGCGTTGTATACGATGGGCGGCAGGAAAAACACGCTTGTCTCTGGCAAAGCATTGGGGTAGCTGCCTGATGGCGGGACTCGGAATTGCGGGTTTTTTAGGGTCTTTGGCAGATACAGACCGAGCACAAGTGTTTTGTGTCTTGATGGGATTCGGTTTAATCGGCTTGCTTCTTCGAGCCATTCGGCGGAGACTCAAAAACAGCGATGAGATGCTGAAGCGAATGCTTCAAATAGAGGGGACACGGCTGATTCTATACGAGAAGGGAATTCTATCCGATACCGGAAAGCGAAGCTGGCTAGGCATTAAGTTGCTTGTCGGGAAAGAAACAGTAGCGCTTATGAGTTCCGCGCAAGTCTACCTGGCTATACCGAAGGCAGAATTGACAGACGAACAGCTTGCGCAGATTCGTGGCTGGATCCAAGCTGCAAAGAAATTAAGGCAAGCGGAAGAGAGACGAGAAGATCAAGAGTATATTTGCTGGGGGGAGGTCAAGAGGATGTGCTTCCTCGGGTTTATCCATTTGGGAATTCCGGTCCTTTTGCTGTCTTTTTTACTGGTCTTGGCATTGATTGTTCTGGTTTTATTTCACAGTATGTCGGCTATGGTTTGGCGTGCACTGATGGGTGTTTGTCTGGGAATGATACTTCTTGGGATTACAATGATAGCAGAGGCGGCTCTGTATCGATGCATATGGTTCGTTGATGAAGAAAGAAAAAGGGATCCGAATGCACCGGAAATGAAGCTCTATTGGGAAAGGTTTCTGAAAAAGGAAATTTCGGAAGCGAGCGCGAAGGAAGTGCTATCGAATTATGACGGCATCCGCACCATACGCTGTAAACACGGAAAGATTATTATATTCGGCACTCGTCAGTTTGTGGTTCTGTATCGGAACAGCGCGCGGGGGCTCTGAGTAATAAGCAACACACAAGAGCGCAAATTGCTCGAAAAAAAGTGCAAGCCCGAAGCACAGTAAGAATCGAACACCATGTTAATAAGAAGAATCTAACTCTTGATACTATCACTCGCAAGAATATCTTAAGATATGCGAGAAAAACGCAAGATATGTTTCTTGACGACTGTCGGAAAGCCGTGCTAGGTTAAAAAAGGCTAATAATTAGAGGTATCTAATGACAGGAGTTAGAGACAGAGATGAGAAAGTATGGTTTAAAGGCGCTTGCCATTGCAACCGCAATGAGCATGGTCCTATCGAGCCCGCTGCAGGTCTTTGCAAAGAGACGGGCGAACACGGCGGGAAGCTGGAAGCAGAGCGGTGAAAACTGGTCCTTCTTGGATGAAAAGGGACAGAATGTCCTCGGCTGGATTTATGAAAACGGCAGCTGGTACTATGTAGACCCGAAGACGGGAACACTTCGCAGCGGCTGGCTTTACCTTGCGGACGGCAGTCAGTACTTCTTCAGCAACAAGCACGACGGCAGCTTCGGCAAGATGCTGACCGGCTGGAACTGGATTGACGGCAACTGCTATTACTTTGTGACCGAGGCGGATGAGCGCGAGGGTAAGCTGATTAAGGACGGCACGACGCCGGACGGCTATCGCGTGGACAAGGACGGCAAGTGGGTCGATGCGAGCGGCAACATTCAGAGCCGCACGGGTGAGGGCTATATCACCAAGAGCGCAAACGCAGGCAAGGGCGGCTCCGGCAAGTCGGGCGGAACGTCTTCTTCCGGAAAGCGCGGCGGTTCGGGCGGCGGCGGAAGCCGTGGCGGAAGAAGGGGGGGCGGCTCCGGCGGTTCGGGCGGCGGCAGTTCTCATACGACGCCGGTGAAGCCGGTACAGCCCGAGGAGCAGAGTAAGCCGGTACAGCCCGAGGCGCAGCCGGCAAGCCCGAGTAACCCCGCGCAGCCGGGTGTGATAACCTCGGAGAATCCGACAACCCCGGAGGATCCGGCAAACGCGGCAGTGAATCCCGTAAATCCGGCGCTAAGCCCGGAGGCTCCCGAGCATCCGGTGGGCCCGGTGGAAGATGACAGACCGGGTAAAAAAGAGGAAGCTTCCAAGCAAGAAAACGAGCAGCCTGCGAAGGAACTGAAGAGCCGCATGGTGCAACTCGGTTTTGCGGACTTTGTGACGGTGGTATTCCGTCAGGGAACGCTTGCGGACCACGAGATCTATGTGGACGGTGTGAATGTCACCGAGGCTGTGCGGAAGGTGGACGATGCCGGCCGCGTGGTGAAGTGGGCTTCCACGGTGGCTTCTCCGAAGGAGCTGGTCGTGGTCAACAAGGCGGACGGCAGCACGGAGCAGACGCTTCGCCTGAATGCCGGCACCGCAAGCGAGACGGTCACACCGGGCAATCCGGAGGATCAGCCGGACTACATTCTGTCCCGCGGGCGTGTCTCGAAGTTTGACTACCTGCTTGCACCGAAGGACAAGGAGGGCAGGGACCGCATACTCCCGGCAACGACGACCTTTGATCTCCTGCAGGAGAGAAAAGAGAACAGTGACGCAGTCACGACCCAGTTCTATGTAAAGGCTGTGGAGATTAACGCAGAGGGCAAGGGTGTCAGTAAGGACAACATTGTCATCAAGTTCAATGTCGAGAACGAGGAACAGAAGAAGTGGTTTGAGGGCATCGACAGCCTGAAGATCATGAACAACGAGAACTGGCCGGTCAACCGGAACCCGACCTTCACGAAGGAAGTCAAGGATACGAAGCACGGCAAGAACGGCATCATCCAGATTCCGACGGGGCAGGATAACATGCGGAGCAGAGGCATCTACCGCGTGAACATTCACTCGAGTTATACGAACGAGACGGTCACGGTGCCCTTTGAGCTTGTGAGCAGCGCAAAATTCAGCTTAAAGCAGCGCGTTGAGACCGCGAACCCGAAGGCGGGCGAGCGCGTCCAGTTCAACGTGGAGGCAAGCGGCGGCGAGAGCTTCGGCAACGATTTGAAGATTGATTCCATGCGCGTCACGTTAAAGAAGCCGAGCGGTAAGATTGTTGAACTCAAGTACATCGATGACTTCTTCAACTTCGGCGACCTCTTTGTGCTCTACGGCAAGAGCTCCAATGAGGAGAAGACGGTCAATACGGATGAGGTCGGTGTTTATACCCTGACCCTCAAGTACTCGGGTTACCAGACGATTAAGAAGAAGTTTGAAGTCTATCCGGGTCAGTCCTTCTTAAAGGAAGAGGACAGCGAGAGCGAGCGGAATGCAAAGAAGAGCGCGAGAACGAAGCCGGTTGAAATTGATGCGGTTTCGAGTGCAACGACGGGTTCCGTTTCCGGCAAGAAGAGCTCCGGCAAGAGCGGCGGCGGCCAGTATGTGGACGGACGCATGGTCTTTGACTACGATCTCTTGACCAATGCGCTGATTCTCAATGAGATTGAGGCGCTGAACGAGGATGCGAAGGCGGTGAGGGATCGCTACTTTGAGACGACGGAGAGCGATTACATCTATAAGGACGGCGCGGAGAAGCTGTATCGCTTCACGGACTACATGGATGCCTACAAGGAGGCGCGCCTTGCGGGCGGCAAGACACTCAGCTTCAAGGAATATACGGATACCCACGCGGCGGCGAGCTATGCGGGCCCGAACGAGGTGCAGAATGTCCTTGAGGACGGCAGCCTCGGCGCACTGACAAGCTTTAAGTTCTATCAGGGAGACAAGGTTCCGGTCTTTCGCGGCACGACAGCGGTCGCGGGCAATGACTTTGTGCTGCACACGGACGACAGCGCTTACCTCGAGGCAATCCGCGGTCTCTATGTGGACGGCGAGAGCCGTAACCTCATGGACGCTTACGAGAAGCAGTACGTGCTGGATCAAGCGGCAGGCACGCTCACCGTGAAGCGCGGCGCATTTAACTTCTACAACACGCCGGAGGTCGGTGAGCACAAGCTTAAGATCGATGCGGGACAGAAGTACAGAACGGCGGAACTTACGCTCAGCTACACGGCTGCGGAGGCGCTGCCGAGCCTTGCGCTGCAAGGTGCGGCAAAGCAGAACGCGGATGTCAGGGTGAACGTGGAAGGCCTCAACGCAGAGAGACTGGCGGCAAAGCTTGCGAAAGTGGAACTCAGCAATCCGGAGGAGAGCGGTCTCAGAAGACTCATGACGGCAACGGAGGGCGGCACGAGTTCCGACGACTACTATGTGCTCTCCGGAACGCAGCTCATTCTGAAGGGCGGACTCTTTAAGACGACCGGCGATTACGCGCTCTACCTTAAGTTTACGGATGCCAAGATACCGGTGAAGTTAGACTTTACGGTCGCGGCGGCAGAGGCAACGCCCGAGCAGCCCGCGGTTGAGGAGAAGGCAGCGCCGAGCGGCGCGACCCTCGGCACGAATCGCGGTGTCTTTGGCAGCGAGACCGTCCTTAACTTCGAGGGACTTTCCGGGGAGGAACTCGGCAACTACCTCTCGAAGATCACGGAGCTCCGTGTGAACGGCACGGCTTTTGAAAAGAGCAACTTTAGCTACGGCCTCGGTGCCACCGCGTATGTGCTGAAAAAAGATGCTTACGGCAGAAACAATGCCCTGGCACTCGGCAGCACGGCGGCAGCGGCCGGCGAAAAGAAGATTGAAATTACGGCAGAGGGCTATGCAAAACTTTCGGTAACGATTCCTGCGGCGGGAGGCGCTTCCGCGCCGGTGACACCGGCGGTCGAAACCAAGGCAGCGCCGACAAGCGCAACGCTCACGAAGGAGGAGAGTATCCTCAGCAAAAACTGGTTTCTTCACTTCGAGGGACTCTCGGCGGATGAGCTTGAGAGCTATCTCTCGAAGATCACGGAGCTCAGCGTAAACGGCACGGTCTACGAGCGTAAGACTTTCAGCTACGGTCTCGAGAACAGCGAGTACGCTTTCCACAAGGACAGCTACGGCAGAAACGACGGACTCAAGTTCGCGCTCGGGGCTTTGGCGGCGGGCGAAAACCGCATTTCCGTGAAGGCCGAGGGCTACGCAGAGAAGGAATTTGCGGTGCAAAACGGAAGCGCTGCACCGGTCGAAACGGCGAAGAAAGCCGCGCCGACCGCCGCGCAGGCAGAGAAGGTTTCGCCGCGTCAGGGCTATGACAGCGGCACGAAGGAGGTCTATGATCTCACCTTCACGGGGCTCGATGCGGATGCGCTGGATACCTACCTCCGCGCAAAGGTGACAAAGCTCACGGTGAACGGAAAGCGTTATACGGAAGCGCAGAGCAAGAACTATCTCTTCTCGATGGATGATAAGTATGTGACGCTCTTTGACAGGACTTATAAGAAGAACGGCATACGTCTTTCGGCGAACGGCTTTACCGAGGCGAGCAATGAAGTGGTGCTGGAAATAGAGGGTTACGAGCCCTTCCGTTTCACGGTGGAGCGCGCTTCCGCGGAAGAGAGTGAAAACGAGGCGGCAGCCGGCAAGGCGGTGCCGACCGGCGCGGTCATTGAGAAAGTGATTCCGCGGCAGGGCTATGACGTCGGAACGAAGCCCGCGTATGCGCTCAGCTTTGAAGGGCTCGAGGACGAAGCGCTCGATACTTGGCTTCGAAGCAATGACTTGGAAGTTTCTGTGAACGGCAAGAAGCTGAGTTCGGTTTCTGCGAATTACATCCACCTGTATGACGATCGCTTTGCCTTTAGTCTGAAGCGCTATCGCCGCGCGGGCCTCACGCTGAGCGGCAATCTCTTTGAGAGCGGCAGCAACGAGGTGACGGTGAAAGCCGGCGGTTATCAAGTAGGCAGCTTCACGCTTACGGCAGAATAAATAAGAAACGGAAGAAGGGACAGCGCGGAAACGCGCCGCCCCTTCTTTGCTTGTTAGAAAGTCCGGAATATGAGATGATAGAGCTATCAGAACAGACGGCGTCGGAGGGAAGAACATGCAGAATAAAGAGGAAGAAGGCAAGCAACTGCTGGGCAGTAAGGCGTGGCAATTACTCCGCAGGCGTGCACTGGGTTACGCCGTGCCAGCTTTTTTTGTCCTGGACCGGAATTTCTTTTTTCACTTTCTGGGCGAGCGCCGGGCGCGCTATGAAGAGCTGCTCCGGCATCCCGATGCGGAGACGGGAGCGGCGATTTCGGCGCTGCTCGCGGAATGTGAGTTTACGGCGGAAGATGCCGCCGAGCTCATTGCGAAACTTTCGACCGCTGTACCGCGGGCAGAGCGGTTTGCGGTGCGGAGCAGCCTAATCTTGCCCGGAGAAGAACGCCACAGCTTTGAGGGGATTTTTCAGAGTTATTTGCATGTGCCGTGCGGCGAGGAGATTCTCACGGCGGTGAAGAACTGCTATCTCTCCTGCTTCTCGGCGCGCGCGACCGGCTATATGTTGCGCTACGGTCTTTTTGACGAAGACATGGCGGTTGCCGTGATTCTCCAGGAGATGATTGCGACAGTACGGAATTTTGTGGTCTATACGACAAACCCGGACAGCGGCGATCCGGAAGAATTGCTTGTCGTCTATGACGATGCCGCGGGGCGGCAGCGGACGGTGCTAAGCAGAACGGGAGAAATACGCCGAAGCACGGTATCCGGCGTGCCGGACGAGGCGGATGAGGTGCTGTTTGTGCGTCTTGCTACGCTCGCGGGAGAACTTGAGAGAGACAATGTGCCTACAACCGCGCGGCGGTTTGAATTCGTCGAGGGAAAGAGCGGAAGTCTCTGGCTGGTCCAGGAGAGTGAGATGGCCGTATACCGTCACCTGGATAAGCGGGAGCCGCATTTCTATCTGGAGGCTGCCGCGCGGGACGGCCGAGCGGGTGCGCTGCTCACACCGCTCGGCTTTGATCTGCTGCAGGGACTGTATCAGAAGGCGGGTTGCAGAACTGTGCTGTTTGAAGGGCGGCTCTACATGCGACGCGAGGGCAATGCAGAGGAAGACAGAGAGAATTCCCAGGCGGCAGAGCTCCTGCAGCGACTGCCGCAGCACTATGCAATCTCGCGCTACTTGCAACAGGCAGAGCAGAAAAAGCAGCCTGAGGAGAAGGCGGATATCACTGCCGCGGAGCGCTGGAAGGCCATAGAGACCGAGAGCGCCGCACTCGGCGAACTCGGACAGCTTGCGGCAGAGGCGGAAGAGAGCGCAAAGCGCTGCTATGCGGCGCTGCTCGGTGAACTGAAGGTGCGGCAGACAGAGCATCCCGAGGGGCTTTTACACGCGGCGCTTATGTCGCAGGGCGGTATGAAGAGCGCAGCCTTTGTGCAGGCGCTCAGTGCCCTGCTCCGCACCGTGCAGGAGAGCGACGATTTGCGCGGACTCTTTGCGGCACACACGGCGCAGGAGTTGGAGGGCATTTGCTGGCGGCTTCGCGCGGAGGAGGGGAAGGCGCAGCGCGAGCGCAGTGTTTTTGCGACCGAGTTGTATCGCTTTCTGGAACAGTTCGGCGCCTACGGCGCGGCCGATTATGTGCTGGAGCGGGAGAGTCTCCGGCAGAATCCGCAACCGCTCTTTCGCTTCCTGAAGCGCTACGCCGACGCGAAACCGGTGCCAATCCGCACGGAACAGCGGGCAGTCAGCGAGCAGGCACAGGAAGAGCTGATGCGACAGCTCGGTTTCTTCGGCGGCCTCTTTGGAAAGCGACTTCTGCAGGAACTGGTCTTTTTCCTTCGCGCCCGTGAAAATCTGGATTTTCTCGCGCAGCGGCGCGTGGATTGCCTTCGCCGCAAGGTTTTGTGGCTCGGAAAACAGCTGGTGCGACTGGGAGAACTCGCGGAGGCGCAGGATCTGTTCTACCTTCGCCGCGAGGAGTTGGGGCGCGCTTTTTCGGGAGAGATAGCGCAAGCGGACTTTTTCCGGAGTCTGCAGCCCCGCATCAACGAGAGAAAGCGCGAGCAGGAGCGGAATGCCGCGCTGCCGCGTTACCGGGAGCTCTGCTGCTTCGGTATGCTCGCGCGGGAAAATATGAGCGTGATACGGCGAGAGGCCAAGGCGAGTGCGGAGACAGACAGTGTGTCGGTCGAGGCGGGCGGCGCTGTCGCCGAGGGAGAGGCGGGGTTCTTTGACGGAGAGTCCCTGCCACGCCGCAGCGGAACCGTATTATTTGCACAGCGCTTTTCGGAGCGGCTCCTGCCGCTCTTTGCTGTGAGCTGCGGCCTGGTCCTCGGAGAAGGCAGCATTTGGTCCCACGAGGCAGTGCTTGCGCGCGAACTCGGGATACTTGCGCTACTTGGCCTGCCGAATCTGTTTGACTGTGTGCGCGAGGGCGAGTGGGTGCGCGCCGACGGCAGGCGCGGAATCCTGGAGCGCTTCTCTGAAGAGGAAACCGAGAACATTGAGGAAGTGGAAGTGTAAAAAGCAGAACGCGTCTTTGCCGATACAGTCGGCAAAGACGCGTTCTTTGTGAGGTGCGGCGCTTTTTGGGTACAAAAAATGGAGATAGTAGGGTTCGAACCTGCGACCTTCCGCACGTCAAGCGGATGCTCTCCCAGTTGAGCTATATCTCCAGCGAGGATTAGTATACCGGAGGTACAAGAAAAAAGCAAGCGGAAATTTAATTTTTTTTCTTGCGGATGATTGTAAGATGAACTAGGACAATAAAAAAGAGCCGATGACGAACTCGTG